>CAXUNA010000097.1:0-2154 GCA_964252095.1 uncultured Jatrophihabitans sp.
GCCCTCGCCGTCACGGGCGCTGATCGGGAAGACCTCGTCGACGGCGGGCAGCGCACCACGGGCACCGGTGCCGCCCGTCCTGGACCGACCACGACCCGCCGACGTCGTGAACGCCGTGCGGGCCGCGCCGGCGAGGCGCAGGGCGTCGGCGAGCGCCTCGACCGTGCGGGCCTGAGGGCCGCGGCTGCGGCCGCGTTCCATGTCGCTGATCGCCCGGGCGCTGACGCCGGAGCGTTCGGCGAGGGCCTCGAGGGTGAGGTTGGCCGCGTGCCGGTGGCCGCGGAGCAACCCGGCGAAGTCGGTCACCGCCGCCATCCGTGCTCTCCGGCTCTGCAGTTCTGCGTGGGTTCTGCATGGTCGCACACCCCGCCGACCCGGTGGGATGACGTCGTCCCCGCCGCCGTTCCCGACCGCCCGAGGAACGGCCGCGTCCCACCCGGTGTCCCGGAGGATCTCGTGACCGCACCCACCGTCGTCCTCGTCCACGGCGCGTTCGCCGACTCGGCGAGCTACGCGCCCGTGACCCGGCGGCTGCTGGCCGCCGGCGTGCGCGTCGTCGTGCCGGCCGTGCCGAACCGCAGCCTGATCGGCGACTCGGCCTACATCGCCTCGGTCGTCCGCCAGATCGACGGGCCGGTCCTGCTCGTGGGCCACTCGTACGGCGGGGCCGTGATCACGGTCGCGGGCGTGGAGGACAACGTCGTCGGGTTGGTCTACCTGGCCGGCTACGCGTTGGACGAGGGGGAGAGCCTCGGCGAGCTGCAGGGCCGGTTCCCCGACTCCGATCTCGCCGCCGCGCTGGTGTACACGAAGTACCCGCTCGAGGGCGCCGACGACGGCACCGACGTCTCGGTCGACGTCGAGAAGTTCCCCACCGTCTTCGCCCACGACGTCGACCCCGACCTCGCCCGCATCCTCGCGGTCTCGCAGCGTCCGCTCGCCGCGCTCGCCTTCTCCGAACCCGCCTCGGCCGCGGCGTGGAAGACGAAACCCTCGTGGGCCTCGGTGTCCTCGTCCGACCACACCATCAACCCCGACGTCGAACGGTTCGGGTACGAGCGGGCCGGCGCCACGGCGATCGAGATCGACTCGTCGCACCTGGTGATGCTCTCGCACCCCGACGACGTCGTCGGCCTGATCCGTTCGGCTCTTGCGGGGATCGACGCGTCCTGACACCGTCACGTCACCGACCGTTCACCGCCCTGTGCAACGGTGCACACAACAACCATCCGCGCATCCACCCGAGGGGACGACATGGGCACCATCACCACCACCGACGGCACCGAGATCTTCTACAAGGACTGGGGGACCGGGCAGCCGATCGTGTTCAGCCACGGCTGGCCGCTGTCGTCCGACGACTGGGACACCCAGTTGCTGTTCTTCCTGCAGCAGGGCTACCGCGTGGTCGCGCACGACCGTCGTGGCCACGGCCGCTCGACGCAGACCGCGGACGGGCACGACATGGACCACTACGCCGACGACCTCGCGGCCGTGACCGCGCACCTCGA
The DNA here is from genome assembly GCA_964252095.1 of uncultured Jatrophihabitans sp. Lineage (GTDB taxonomy): Bacteria > Actinomycetota > Actinomycetes > Mycobacteriales > Jatrophihabitantaceae > CAXUNA01. The sequence continues at coordinate 1,509 of CAXUNA010000097.1, forward strand.
CCTCCACGACGCCGTGCACGTCGGCCACTCGACCGGTGGCGGCGAGGTGGTCCGGTACATCGCTCGGCACGGCGAGGACCGGTCGCGAAGGCCGTGCTGATCAGCTCGGTCCCGCCGATCATGGTGCAGACCGAGGCCAACCCGGGCGGGCTGCCGAAGTCGGTGTTCGACGGGCTGCAGGAGCAGGTGGCGACCAACCGGTCGAACTTCTACCGCGACCTGCCCTCGACCGCGTTCTACAACTACAACCGGCCGGGCGTCGAGCCGTCCGAAGCGATCATCGCGAACTGGTGGCGGCAGGGGATGACCGGTGGGGCCAAGGCGCACTACGACGGCATCGTGGCGTTCTCGCAGACCGACTTCACCGAGGACCTCAAGAAGATCACCGTGCCGGTGCTGGTGATGCACGGTGACGACGACCAGGTCGTCCCGTACGCCGACTCCGGGCCGCTGTCGGCGCAGTTGGTGCAGAACGGAACCCTCAAGACCTACGAGGGTTTCCCGCACGGCATGCCCACCACGCACGCCGCCGTCATCAACGCCGACCTGCTGGAGTTCATCCGGTCGTGAGGCGGGGCCCCGGGGGGGCGCCCCCCCCCGGGGCGCGCGCCCCGCGGGGGGGGGGCCGGGCACACCGGGGCCCCCC
>CAXUNA010000097.1:2164-5423 GCA_964252095.1 uncultured Jatrophihabitans sp.
CCGCCCGCGGCGGCAAACACCGCGTCGGTGTTGTTTTTCTGGGGGGGGGGGGGGGGGGCCGGGGGGGGGCGCCGGCCCCGGGGCCGAGCGCACGGCGGGTGTCAGCCGGTGAACTCGGTGACCCCGAGCGCGAAGTCCCCGTGGCCGACACCGTGGCCGGCGAGGCCCACCGCGACCAGTCCCATCCCCTCGAGCCAGTGCGCCATCGGCAGGCCGCCGACGTCCAGCGGCCGCAGCCCGAGGCTCTCGACGAACGCCGACACGTCGGCCTTCGCCGCCGCGTCGTCGCCGGCGAGGAACACGTCCGGTCGGCCCTTCTCGAAGGCGCCGCGGAAGACGGTGTTGAACGCCTTCACCACCCGGGTGTCGGCGGGAGCCGCCGCGGCGATCTGCTGGGCGATCGACGTCTCGGTGTCGTGCGCCAGACCGTCGAAGGTGGCGTTGAACGGGTTGCTGATGTCGACGATGATCTTGCCGGCGAGGGCGTCGCCGTACTCGGTGACGACGGGCACGACGCCGTCGTACAGCAGGGCCGTGATGACGATGTCCCCGGCCGGGGCGGCGCCCCACGTGCCCACCGTCGTGCCGCCGCCGAGTGCCTCGGCCAGCGCGTCGGCCTTGGCCCGGTCACGGCCCATGACCTCGACGGTGTTGCCGCCGGCCACGGCGAGCGTGCCGAGGGTCCGGGCCATGTTTCCCGCACCGATGAAGGTGATGCTGCTCATGAGGTGTGCTCTCTTCCTGGTGGAGGTGGTCCATCTGGACGTCAGCTCGCGAGCCGACCTTGCAGTTCGACGGCCGCCGGCAACGGCCGCCAGGAGACGGTGATCTCGGCGATCCGGCCGTCCGCGTCGAGCCGGATGCGGTCGGTGCCGTCGACGGCGGTGTCGCCGATGCGCAGGCGGAACAACGCGGCGTGGTGGGTCTCGCCGATCAGGACCTCCTGGTAGACGAGCTCCGTGGCGACGCGGGACACGGCCTGGACGGCGGCGATCACGGCGTCGCGGCCGGTGAGGGGTTCGTCGCCGAACGGGCCGACGAGCGCCACGTCCTCGGCGAGGACGCGGGTCAGGCCGTCGACCGCCGCGCCCGCGTGCAGGCAGTCGACGAAGGCCGCGACGGTGTCGCGGTGCGGGGCGGACGTGGTCACGGTTGCTCCCCGCTGCGGGTCGTCGCGTTCACAGGGCCGTGGTGCCGCCGTCGGCGACCAGTTCCAGGCCGTTGACGTAGCTGGAGTCGTCGGAGGCGAGGAACAGCGCGACGCTCGCGATCTCCTCGGGGCGGCCCATCTCGCGACGGGGGATGAGCGACTCGAAGGCGTTCTTCGTCGCCTCGTCGAACAGTTCCGCCTGCTTGGCGGTGGCGACCTGCCCGGGCGTCAGGACGTTCACCCGGATCTTGCGGTCGCGCAGTTCGTTGAGCCAGACGCGCGCCCAGGCCTGCTGGACCGCCTTGCTGCCGGCGTAGAGGCTCCAGCCGGGGAAGGCGCCGAGGGAGGCGTTGGATCCGGTCATGAGGATCGAGCCGTGGTCGTTCATCAGCGGCAGCGCCTTCTGCACGGTGAACAGCGTGCCGCGCACGTTGAGCCCGAAGGCGCGCTCGTACTGCTCCTCGGTGATCTCGCCGAGTGCGCCGGGTTCGCCCATCCCGGCGCTGGCCCACACCACGTCGATCGAGCCCTTCTCGCGCTTCACGGTGTCGTAGAGGCGGTCCAGGTCGTCCAGGTCGGCCGCGTCACCCTGGACGGCGGTGACGTTGCGGCCGATCAGTTCCACGGCCTCGTCCAGGGCGTCCTGGCGGCGGGCCTGGATGAAGACGTGCGCGCCTTCCTCCACGAACAGCTTCGCGCCGGCCAGTGCGAGGCCGGTGGAGGCGCCGGTGATGACCGCTGTCTTACCGTCGAGCTTTCCCATGATCACTCCGTCGAAGTCGGGGGTTCCTGAACGGTCGGAGTACTTAGCAACACCGATCCGTGTACGTAACGTACGTGGCCACCGGCCGCCCTGCAACTACCCACACCGATCGGTACCGAACCGGCTATGCTCGAGGTGTGACGCAGTTGGAGAAGGGCCCCCTGGGTCAGCGCCGTGGACGCGGTGCGCGTGAGCGGATCCTCAACGCGTCACAGCAGTTGTTCCGCGAGCAGGGCATCAACCGCACCGGCATGGACCAACTCTGCGCGGTGGCCCAGGTGTCCAAGCGCACGGCCTACCAGCACTTCGCCAGCAAGGACGAACTCGTTGCGGAATACCTGCGCCGGTTCGATCCCGAGGTCATGCCCGGCGTGTTCGACCGCACCGACCTCACCGCTCGCGAACGACTCCTCGCCGCCTTCGAGCTGCCCGAGGCGACGCCGTTGTGCCCGTACATCGGGGCGGCCGTCGAACTCCACGACCCCCAGCACCCGGCATCGCAGTACGCGCGCGACTACAAGACCGCCATCGCCGCGCGGCTCACCGCAACCGCCCGCGAAGCCGGCGCCACCGACCCGGAGGCACTCGGCGAACAACTCGCGCTGCTGCTCGACGGGGCCTCGGCGCGCACCCAGGTCCTCGACAGCGGATCGTTCCCGACGGCCGCCGCCATCGCCGCCGTCCTCGTCGACCACGCCATCCCGGCGTCACCTCCCCGGCCGGCCCGGAAGCGGAAAGCGGCCGCACCCGCCCGCTGAGCGCAGCGGGTACCGATCGACCCTCTCTCAGCGGTGGTTCGTGAGGGCGTCGCCGCCGAGCTGCCACATCTCGTAGTTGCCGCATTCCGCGGTGATCGCGGCGGCCGCCTGCGCCGCGGCGACGAAGTCGTCGACGACGGGGGACAGGCGCGACGTCGCCACCGCGAGGGACACCTGCTCGGGTGCCACGTCCGTGACGGGCACGAACGCGACCTCCGGGTGGGAGTAGAAGACGGTCGCCGACCGCGCCAGGAACGAGATGCCCCGCCCGGCGGCGACGTGCTCGAGCGTCTCGTCCACGCCGCGGACCAGGTACCCGGCGTCGGGATGCGGGCGGCGGGTGGGCTGCGTGTGCGCATCCCCTTGCCAGAGCAGCGGTTCGCCCGCGAGGTCGGCCTCGGTGACCTCCTCCTTGCCGGCCAGGCGGTGACCGGCCGGCAGGACCGCCACGCGGGGCTCGGTGTAGAGCGGGACGACGCGGAGGCCGGTCTCGTCGAGTGGCAACCGCACGTATCCGATGTCGATGCGGCCGTCGAGCAGCATCGCAGCCTGCTCGTCGGCTTCGATGCGTCGGACGTCGACCACGAC
>CAXUNA010000097.1:5433-9569 GCA_964252095.1 uncultured Jatrophihabitans sp.
GCGAACTGCTGGACCGCCGGGGAGACCGCGATGCCGGCCCGGAAACCGACCATGATCCGCCGGCCGCCCTGCGCGGCCGCCGACACCCGGCGGCGGGTCGCGTCCGCCGACGCCAGCAACGGGCCGGTGTCGGCCAGCAGCTGTCGGCCGGCGTCGGTCAGCACCACACCGTGACTGTCGCGGAAGAACAACTCGGCGCCGAGATCGTGCTCCAGCGCGCGGATCTGCCGACTCAGGACCGGCTGCGCGATGTGCAGCTGCTCCGCCGCGCGGCCGAAGTGCAGCGTGTCGGCAACGGCGCCGAAGTAGCGCAGCTTGCGTAGGTCCAGATCCATGGAACCTCCCGGTCCGGCGATGTCTCGAGGGTATCGCCGCGTCCACACAAGGTCTTGGACAGCGCCTCCCGCCGGTGGCAACCATGGATCGGGCACCGACCTCCCACTCCAGAGAGCAGCACACCATGAGCAGCATCAGCATCGTCGGCCTGGGCGGCATGGCCCGCGCCATCGCCACCCGCGCGGTCGGCGCCGGCACCAGCGTCCAGGTCGTCGGCCGCGACCGGGCCATGGCGGAGGAACTGGCGGGCGAGCTCGGCGGCGGCGCCACGGCCGGGACGTTCGGTGAGATCCCCGCCGGCGACCTCGTCGTCCTCGCCGTGCCCTACGCCGGCGTCGCGTCGATCGTCGCGGCGTACGGGGACGCGCTGGCCGGCAAGGTCGTCGTCGACATCACCAACACCTCGAACGCCGACGCCACCGGGTTGGCCACGCCCGAGGGCACGTCAGGTGCGCAGCAGATCGCCGCGGCGGTTCCGGCGCACACCCCCGTCGTGAAGGCGTTCAACACCGTGTTCGGCCACATCCTGGCCCGCGGCGGCTCGCTCGACGTGCTCCTCGCCGGCGACGACGAGCAGGCCAAGGCGAGCGTCTCGGCGTTCATCGAGAGCCTCGGACTGCGACCGCTCGATGCCGGCGGGCTCGAGGTGGCGCGCTGGCTGGAAGGCATGGGCGTCGTCATGATCAGCCTGGCCGGCCACGGCGTGGGGAACTTCGACTTCTCGCTCGGTCTCGACCTCGCCGGCTGAGCGCGCGGCGCGGACCACCTCTCACCTCACCCTCACGAGGAGCAGCAGCATGCACGTCTTCGTCACCGGCGGCACCGGTCATTCCGGTGCGGCCATCATCACCGAGCTCGTCGCCGCCGGGCACGAGGTCACCGGTCTCGCCCGGTCGGACCCGGCCGCGGCGGCGGTGACCGCGCTCGGCGCGACGGCGCGTCGAGGGGATCTCCTCGATCTCGCCGGGCTCCGGGAGGCGGCCGAGGAGTCCGACGGCGTCGTGCACGTCGCGCACCGGCAGGATCTGCTGCCGTCAGGGGGAATCCACGCGGTGGCGGCCGCGGAACTCCCGATCATGCTCGCGTACGGCGACGCCCTCGCCGGGACCGGGAAGCCGCTCGTCGTGGCGGGGAGCATCGGTTCGCCCGGACAGCTGGGCCGGCCGACCACCGAGGCGGACCGGCTCTTCCGGTCGGCGACGAGCACCGCGGCACCCTGCGCGCCCGCAACGTCGTGGAGGCTGCTGTCATCGGCCTGGCGGAGCGGGGGGTGCGGTCGTCGGTCGTGCGGATCGCGAACATCATGCACAGCCCCGCCGATGTCGGCTTCCTCCCCGCGTTGATCGCGCTGGCGGAGGAGAAGGGCGTCGTCGGCTACCCCGGGAACGGCACGAACAAGTGGAACGCCGTGCACGTCCGCGACGCCGCCTCGCTGTTCCGGCTGGCCCTGGAGAAGGGGCCGGGCGGCAGTTACTGGCACGCGGTGGAGGACGAGGGCATCGCGTTCCGCGAGATCGCGGAGGCGATCGGCAGCCGTCTGGACCTGCCGGTCGTGAGCATTCCCCTGGACGAGTTGATGATTCCCGGGTACTTCGGGTTCCTCGCGAACGTCGTCACGCAGAGCTCCCGTCGTCCAACCTCATCACCCGGCGGACCCTCGGGTGGGAGCCCACCCAGCCCGGTCTGCTCGCCGATCTGGACAACGGCCACTACTTCCCCGCGCCGCGAGGACAGGTCGCCTCGTGAACGGCGTGGGATCCATCGGCAGCGGCAACACCGGCCGCCCGATCGTGCGACGTTCCGGACGCCCCGTCACCAGGTCGGGATCAACCCGCCGTCGATGCGGATGTCGGCACCGGTGATGTTCAGCGCGCGCTCACCGGCGAGGAACAGCACGGCGTCAGCGACCTCGGAGGGTTGCGTGAACCGTCCGGTCGCGGCGGTCGACACCGCCGACGCGGCCACCTGGTGCGGCGAGAGTCCGGTGGCGTGTGCAACGGTCTGCGCGACGCCGCCCGCGCCGAGCCAGAGGTCGGTCGCCACGGGTCCGGGGCTTACGGTGTTGACGCGGATCCCGTGCGGGCCGACCTCCTTGGCGAGCGCCTTCGCGAAGTTGGCGAGTCCCGCCTTCGCGGCCCCGTAGTCGATCACGCCAGGGTCGGCGAGCGTGCTGTTCACCGAGGAGGTCATGACGATGGCACCGTGGCCGGCGGCGGTCATCAGCGGGAGCACGGCGCGGCAGGCCCGCACGGCGGCCATGAGGTCCAGGTCGTGCGTGGCCTGCCACATGTCGTCGGTGACCGAGAGGAAACCCCCGGTCCGGGCCGGGGCCGTCCCGACGTTGTTCACGAGCACGTCGACGGTGTCACCCGCGGCCGCGATCAGCTCCGCGGGGCCGCCGGGGCTCGAGAGGTCGACGGCGACGGCCCGCACCCGGCCGTCGTCCTGCAGCGCGGCGAGCTCGGGTGTCACGCGCAGCGACCCGGCGACCACCCGGGCACCTTCCTCGACGAAGGCGTTGACGACGGCCAGACCGATGCCGCGTCCGGCACCGGTGACGACGACGGTACGTCCGGACAGTCCGAGGTCCATGACGGACGACGTTAGATCCGGCGCCGGGTCGCGATCATCAGTCAGGCGACTGCACCTCGCCCGATGCCGGCGCGCACGACCGCGGCGTCATCCGTCGGGGCCGACGATGTCGCGCAGCTGGGTGCGGGTGCTGACGCCGAGCTTCGGGAAGATGCGGTAAAGGTGCGACCCGACGGTGCGGGGGGAGAGGAACAACCGGTCCCCGATGTCGCGGTTGGTCAGCCCCGCCGCAGCCAGCCGCACGATGTGCCGCTCGGTCGGCGTGAGGACGGCGAGTCCCACCCGGGTCTCGCCGCCCCGCAGGGCGCCGGCGGCGCGCAGTTCGCTCCGGGTCGCCTCGAGCCACGGCGTCGCGCCCAGGCGGGTGAACTCGGCGGCGGCGAGCTCGAGCGGCTCGCGGGCTTCGGTGATCCGTCGTTCCCGCCGCAGCCACCGGCCGTGCGCGAGCCGCACCCGGGCCCGTTCGAACGGCCAGGTGTCGCCGACCGGATCGGACAGCGCCTCCCGGAACCACCGCTCGGCGGCGGCGGCGTTCCCGGTGTCGGCGACGAGCAGCGCCCGGGCGTGCCGCCGGATCTGGGCCACCCGCGGGGAGAACTCCTCGCCGGTCTCCGACCCGAACCGGTCGACGACGTGGCCGATGTCCTCCCGGTGCCCGCTGCGCACGGCGGCCTCCGCGAGGTCGGCCACCGCGTAGTGCGAGGCGTGGAAGTGCCGCGGTTCGCCGGTGGGGGACACCACCTGCGACAGCTGCTCCCACGCCGGGGTGGGGTCACCGTCCGCCAGCGCGGCGAGCCCGCGGGCGTGGGGGGCACGGACCGCGGCCGCTGCGCTCGCCGAGGGGGAGAGGACACGCGTCGCGGTCGTCGCCGCGGCGTCGGCGCCGGCCCGGTCCCCCCGTGCGGCGGCGAGGTACGCCGCCCCCACCAGGGACGACGCCTCGACCGCTGACTGTCCCCAGGTACGTGCGAACGACACGGCACGACGCAGCCAGACGGCGGCGTCGTCCCACCGCCCGATCTCGAGCAGGGACCAGCCGAGGATCTGCAACGCCGGTCCCTGCACCCCGCCGGGTTCCGCTGCTTCGGCTTCGAGGCGGTTCGCCGCGAGGAGGCTGTCGTCGAGGACCCAGGCGGCGGGGCCGAGTTCCCCGAGGCGCCCGGCGGGGGTGGGGGGGGCGCCCGTAGCTCAACGGATAGAGCATCTGA
>CAXUNA010000097.1:9579-9821 GCA_964252095.1 uncultured Jatrophihabitans sp.
GGGGTGCCGCCGACGCACCTCGGCCGCGGCGTCGAGGACCCTTCGGCGCACGGTGTTCCGGCCGAGGTGGTAGGCGGAGGTCACGGCGGGCGCCAGCGCGTGCCACGGCAGCACGGACGCGTCGCCGGCGGCTCGCGCGGCGACGTCGAGCAGGACGTCGACCGCGGCGTCGTGACGACCGGCCAGGGCGTCGAGCCACCCGCGGGTGCGGTCCACCTCGTCGCGCAGCCGTCGGTCCGGGA
>CAXUNA010000098.1:0-8298 GCA_964252095.1 uncultured Jatrophihabitans sp.
CTCGGCGACCTGCTGTCGGCCGACGCCGACGACGTGTCCCGCGCGATCGCCGCCGCTCCCGCGACCACCACGACGTCGCCCGGCAGCTCCTCGACCTCTACGCCGAGCGGCTCACCGACCGCGAGTCACTGGTCGCCGGGATCGGTGCACCCACCACCGATCTGCGTCAGGCCCGCGCCTCGTGGCGGCAGGCGCGGCTCGCGCTGCGCGTCGCCCGGGCCGACCCCGCCCGACGTCCGGTGGCGGCCTGGGACGACCTCGGCGTCTACCGGTTGCTCGCCGCCGACCCGGCGCCCGAACTGCTGCTCGATGCACCGGTCAGGGCCCTGCTGGCCGAACCCGAACTCGCCCTCACCGTGCGGACGTTCCTCGATCTCGCCGGGTCGGTCGCGGCCACCGCGGAGGAGCTCGGCATCCACCGGCAGACGCTCTACCACCGGCTCGGCCGGGTCGAGGCCCTCACCGGGTTGTCGACCAAGCGGGGCGAGGACCGCTTGCGCCTGCACCTCGCGCTGACCCTCGCCCCGCTCCTCTGACCCGCCGTCCCACCGATCGTGTGTCTCGAGGCAGCCTGACGCCGCCTCGAGACACAGAACCGGTCACATCTGGTGCTGCTGGGCCCGGCGCGGGAGGAACCAGCCGACGGCGAAGGCGACCGCCTGCAGGATCAGCGCGACGACCATCGTCGTCTCGATGGCGGTGAGGTGCCGACCCGCGGCCGCCGGACCGCCGCGCTCCAGCGCGAGGTGACCGAAGAACACCGTGCCGAGCACCGCGACGCCGAGTGACGCGCCGAGCTGCTGGAACGCCTCCAACATCCCGGACGCCGACCCGACCTCGTGGTCGTCGATCTCCCCGGTGATGATGCTGAACAACGGGACGAAGATCATCCCCATGCCGAACCCGTAGACCGCGAGGCCCGGGACGACCGTGCCGGCGCCGACCGTCGCACCGGCCGAGACCGCGTGCAGGCAGAGCAGTTCGACCGTCGTGCCGACCGCCATGATCGCGAGCCCGATGTGCAGGATCGGCCGGCCGACCGCGGTGGCGGCCCACGCCCCGACCCCGGAGCCGAAGAACGCCCCACCGGCGAGCGCGGCCATCCACAGGCTGGCGTGGATGGCCGAGAGCCCGAGCCCGATCTGCAGGAACAGGCCGAGGGTCAGGGAGAACCCGACCAGCGCACCGAAGAACACCAGCGTGAAGACGATCCCGGCGACGTAGGAACGCTTGCGCAGGACACTCGTCTCGAGCAGCGGCGTGAGGCCGTGCCACACCCGCCGACGCTGCTGCCGGACGAAGACGGCCAGCACCGGCAGGGCCGCGACCAGCACGGCGAAGATCCACAGCGGCCAGCCGAGCGTGCGGCCGTCGACCAGCGGGAAGACGAGCAGGAAGCTGACCGCTGCCATGAGCAACGTCCCGACCGCGTCGAGGCGCACCGAGCGCTTCCCGGCGCCGCGCGGCAGCACCTTGGCGCCGACCACCAGCGCGAACACGCCCATCGGGATGTTGATGAAGAAGATCGACCGCCAGTCACTGCCGCCCGGGTTCCAGTTGATGAGCAACCCCGCGACGATCGGCCCGGCCACGGTGGAGATGCCGATCACCGGTCCGAACGCCGCGAACGCCTTGCCGATCTGGTCCGGCGGGAACAGGTCCCGGATCAGCCCGAACGTCTGCGGGGTCAGCAACGCGGCCGACAGTCCCTGCACCACCCGGAACCCGATCAACGACTCCGGTGACCAGGCGAACGCGCACGCCGCCGACGCCGCCGTGAAGCCGGCGAGGCCGAGGAGCAACATCGTCCGGCGGCCGTAGCGGTCGCCGAGCCGGCCGCCGGTGAGCAGGCCCACCGCGATGGCCAGCGTGTACGCCGCCGCCGTCCACTCCAGCTGCGACGACGACGAGCCGAGGTCGCGCTGGATCGACGGCGCCGCGACGTTGAGCACCGTCGAGTCGAGCAGGTTCATGATCATCGCGGTGAGCACGACCGCGAAGCCGGTCCACCGCCGTCGGGCCTCGGGATCGCGTCGAGGCGTCGCGGCGGTCTCGGCAGCGGGGGTGGCGGTCGGTTCGAGCGTCGTCGTCATGTCGACTCCTCGTCGGGTTCCGGATCGGGACGACGACAACCTCCCGCGGCATCAGGAACGTTTCGTTCCGCTTGGTCGACTACTTTCGACGACATGGCCGAGACGTCCGGACGACTGCTGAAGCTGCTCTCGCTGCTCCAGACCCCGCGCGAGTGGCCGGGCCCGGAACTCGCGGCGCGCCTGGAGGTCAGCACCCGCACCATCCGCAACGACGTCGACCGGCTCCGCACCCTCGGCTACCCCGTCGAGGCGACTCGTGGTTCGGTCGGGGGGTACAAGCTGTCGGCCGGCGCGGCGATGCCACCGCTGCTGCTCGAGGACGACGAGGCCGTCGCGATCGCGGTCAGCCTCCGGACGTCCGCGGGCGGTGGGGTGGAGGGGATCGAGGAGACGTCGCTGCGGGCGCTGACCAAACTGCAGCAGGTGCTGCCCCAGCGGTTGGCGCACCGGGTCGACGCGCTGCAGTCGTACACGGTGCGGGCGACGCCCGGTTCGCGCAGCGGCCAGATCGACGCCGCGGTCCTGGGCGAACTCGCTGCGGCCGCACGCGACCACGAGATCGTGCGCTTCGCCTACTCCGACCGGTCGGGTGCCGCGACCGAGCGACGGGTCGAGCCGTACCGGCTGGTCAACATCGGGCGGCGGTGGTACCTGGTCGCCTTCGACGTCCTCCGCGACGACTGGCGGATGTTCCGACTCGACCGGATGACAGAGCAACGATCGGTCGGACACCGGTTCCGTGACCGGCCGCTGCCCGCCGACGACCTCGCGGCGTGGGCGGCGGGCAAGACCCGGAGCAGCAATCCCTTCCACGCCACGGTCATCGCGCACGCGCCGGCCGCGGAGATCGTCGCCGGCATGGGCGCCTGGGCCGAGGGCAGCGTGGAGGCGCTGGCCGACGACCGCTGTCGCGTCACGTTCGGCTCGCGCTCGGCGGCCGATCTCGCGAACTGGCTGACGTTCCTGCGTTGCGACTTCGAGATCGTCGACTCCCCCGAGCTCCAGGTCGCGGTGGCGGACCTCGCGGGGCGGTTCGCCCGCGCGGCCGGCTGACCCGGCCGCCGAGGACGATGGACGGGTGACCTCGGCCCTCGACCTCGCACTCCCGCTGCTGCGGTGCCCGGTGTGCGGCGACGCCCTGGACCGCACCGGGAACACGCTGCGGTGTCCGCGCGGTCACGCGTTCGACCTGGCGCGCCAGGGGTACGTCACGCTGCTCGCCGGCAGCCGGGCCCACCACGGCGACACCGCCGCGATGATCGCCGCCCGCGACCGATTCCTGTCAGCGGGGCACTATGCAACGATCGCGGAAACCGTCACAGGCGCCGTAAGCGAGGCCGCTCCGAGCGGACCGGTGCTCGACCTCGCGGCCGGAACCGGCTGGTACACCGCGCACGTCCTCGACGCGGACGAACGACGCAGCGGGGTGGCCACCGACGTCTCGGTCCCGGCCCTGCGCCGCGCCGCCCGCAGGCACCCGCGCCTCGCCGCGGTGGGGGCCGACGCGTGGGCGACCTTGCCCTTCGCCGGGGGAGCTTTCGCCGCGGTACTCAGCATCTTCGGCCCGCGCGACGCCACCGAGACCGCTCGGGTGCTCGTCCCGGGTGGCGTGGTGGTCGCCGTGACGCCCACCCCACGGCACCTCGGCGAGGTCATCGGTCCGCTCGGCCTGCTCGGCGTCGGGGACGACAAACCGGCCCGACTGCGGCAGGCGTTCGCCGCGTTCGAGCCGGTCTCGACCGAGCGCGTCGAGTACGTCCTGCCGCTGGGACATCCGGCCCTGGCCGACCTCGCGGGCATGGGGCCCGCCGGTCACCACCACGGCGCCGACGAGTTCGCCGCGCGGGTCGCCACCCTGCCCGACACCGTGCCCGTGACGGTGTCGGTCGACGTCACGGCCTTCCGGCGGCCCCGATCGGTCTAGCGGACGTCGTTACGGTCGGAGTCCTTGCCGGTGATGACGTCGCCCGCCTTGTCCTGCGCCTGGTCGACCTTGTCCGCGTACTTGCCGCCGGTCTTCTTGTCGACGAGGTCGCCCGCCTTCTCGATCCCCTGCTCGACCTGCTCGGCGTGCTCGCTCGCGAACTTCTTGGCGTTGTCGAGGAATCCCATGCCGGACAGCGTACGACGCTCCAACGCGAGCCGGAACTGCCGTCAGCTGTACGTGAGGTGCCCGTCGATCGCGGCAACAGCGGCCCCGTCCGCGACGACCACCGGCGTGGCTGATCCGGCAGCAGTCCGGTCGTAACAACCGGCGACGCGGCGTCTCGCCCCTGAAACATCGTTCGTCCACCCCGCGAAGCACACCGTGTACGTCCCTGGCGCAATCGCCCCGGACGAGTAGGAGCCGTCGACGTCGGTCGACGCCGACGTCACCGACGCCGGGCCCGAGATCGTCACCGCCGCGCCGAACAGCGCCTGACCACCCGGGCCGTACACCGTCCCGGACATCACGCCGTTCGATCTGACCACCAGTCGCACCGAGGTCACGCCCGGTTTCACCAGGACGTGGATCGGGGACGGGAGGTAACCGAGGGCGGCGTAGGGGACCGGGTGATAAGCGTTGTTCATGTCGAGGGCGACGACGTGGTCGCCGGTTGAGGACATACGCTTGAGCAGCACCACGCCGGTGGCACCGGTGACGCCGCTGTCGCTCGCACCCCCACCCGTGGCCGGCGTGGCGTAGATGTTCGCCGCGCGTAGCGGCACCCCGTGCGCGTCGACGACCGAGATGAGCAGGCCTGGCGCCACGGCCAGGGTCGCGTCGATCCCGGTGACCGCTCGGCCGGCCGCGACGCCCACCGGCGTCGGACCGTCACCGTTGCTTCCTGGCGCACGCCAGCACTGGTCCACGTACCCGGACCGGGATGCTCCTCCGGCATCTCGAGCCAGGAAACACACCGTGTGTGTGCCCGGCGTGACGCCGACGCGGTAGGTGCCGTCGGACGACGTGACGCCGTCGAACCCGTCCACCGTCACCGCCACGTTCTCGATCGGCTTTCCCGCGGCGTCCGACACGCGGCCGGCCACTGTGGAGTTTGCCGGCTCCTTCACGGAGATCGACTTGCTCCACGCACCGGTACTCACCTCGATCGGCGTCGGCGACGACGCGTCGGCGTTCTTCCAGCACCGGGGCGAACGACCGGGGTCGAAGGTCGCGCCGATTCCCGACGAGCCGGACCCTCGGAAGCACACGGTGTACCGACCGGGGAGCAGGCCGGTGATCCGGTAGGCGCCGGTCGCGTCGGTGAGGGTGTAACGGCCATCTGGCGAGGCAGGGCCTTCGAGCTGCGGTGGTTCGCCGACGACGGGCTGACCGTCGGGACCGAGCAGGCGACCAGAGATCCCACCGGCCGCCACGAGCTCGATGTTCGACGTCGTGTTCGCGCCGGCGACGACAGGGTAGGTCTGCGAGGTTCCGTCGATGGCGCCTCCGGAACACACCTCGAGATACCCCGTCGCTGAAGCAGGTGTCACGGGGACCCCGAGCGGGGGCTGGTAGGCGCAGCCCTGGTACTGGCCGGGGACCAGACCGGTCAACCGGTAACGACCATCGGCACCCGTGACGACGCGGCGGAACACGTGGCCGTCGCGCTGGGAGACGTCGACGCCCGCGTTCGCGAGCGGGCGCCCGCGCTGGTCCGAGATGACCCCGGAGACCACGCCTCCGGTCTGGAGCACCGCATCGATGTGCTCGACGAGCGAGCCGTCCCTGGTGAGCGACACAGCACGGCCGGGCGGCCCGTACATCGGAAGACTGGGGACGTTCGGGTAACACTGCGTGAGGTATCCGGTGGTGGAGGTACCACCCGTCGCATCACTCGGGTCGAAGCACGCGACGGCATCGGGACCATGCAGACCGTCGACGAACCAGGCGCCGTCCACCGCTGTCCTGGTGGTGACCTCGTTGCTCCACGAGCTGGACCCCACGATGACCTGCACGTTCGCGACACCGTTGCCCTGTGCATCAGTGACGCGACCGGACATCGCCCGGGCCAGTCCGGTGGTGACGACCTGGGGCAGGACGCCACCGTTGACGGAGTCGAGGGTGTAGACCCGGTAGCTCCAAACACTCGAAGGCGACTGCGAAAGGCCGCTGTCGGTGTAGGTGGTGGCCGTCTGGTCGAGCGTGGCCAGGAGCACGGCGGGCGACGTCTCGTCGTAGCCCGCGTAGCGCCAGATCGAGACCCCGCGGTATCTCGCGTCGTGCGGTCCGTTCCAGGTCAGGTGGATCGAGTTGTAGCCCGCTCGGGCCGCCAACCCGGTGACCGCCTTCGTCGTCGCGGCCGTCGCATCCCCCGGTGGCACGAGAGCAAGCGCGCCCGCTGCCAGGAGGAACACCAGCACACTTCGGAGTAAACGCGACATCACGCGACCTTCTCGGGACCCACGGGGACGTCGAAGTATGCGTGAGGTGGGCCCGCATGTCACACCCGAGTCCCCGTGTGCACGGAACCGTCGCTGATCCGGGCGGACCGACGACCGTTTCCTGCACATCCGCAGCGGCGGACCGGGGCTGTCAGCGGCGGGAGCCGGGCCGCCAGACCACCAGGGCGGTGGAGGGCATGCTGCGGGCGATGAGCTCGTCCTGCATCCGCAGGATCTCCGCGCTCATCTCCGCGAGCCGGGAGCGGAGGGCGTCGACCTGCGACTCCAGCTCGATGATGCGTTTGATGCCGGCGAGGTTGACGCCCTCGTCCTGCGACAGCCGCTGCACCTCACGGAGCAGGGCGACGTCGCGGGCCGAGTAGCGACGCCCGCCGCCGAGGGTGCGGGAAGGCGTCACCAGGCCGAGCCGGTCGTACTGGCGCAGCGTCTGCGCGTGCATCCCGGCGAGCTCGGCGGCGACCGAGATGACGAACACCGGCGCGTCCTCGGGGACGCCGTGCACCGGGCGGCTCATCGCGTGATCCCGTTCAGGGCCGCGGTGATCTGCGGGCGGGGGTCGTCGGGCTGGGCGGCGGCGTAGGCCTCGATGGCCTCGCGCGCGGCGGCGTCGAGGTTCGCCGGCACCGCGACCTCGACGGTGACCAGCAGGTCGCCGGTCTTCTTGGCGGTGACGACACCACGGCCGCGCACCCGGAGGGTGCGTCCGGACGCCGTGCCGGCCGGCACCTTCAGCGACACCGCGCCGTCCAGGGTCGGCACCCGCAGGGTCGTGCCGAGCACCGCCTCCGGGAAGGTCACGGGGACGGTCAGCTTGAGGTCGTCGCCGGAACGGGTGAACAACGCGTCGGCCCGCACGTGGACGACGACGTAGAGGTCGCCCGCCGGGCCGCCGCGCTGGCCGGGTGTGCCCTTGCCGGGGATGCGCAGCTTGGCGCCGTCGCGCACGCCCTGCGGCACCTTCACCGTGATGGTGCGGGTGCGGTTCTCGACGCCGCTGCCGCCGCACTGGGGGCACGGGGTGTCGACGACCTGACCGCGGCCGAGGCACTGCGGGCAGCGTTCGGAGAAGCCGAAACCGCCCTGGTTCTGGGTGATCGAGCCGGACCCGCCACAGGTGGGGCAGGTGTGCGGCACCGTGCCGGGCGCCGCGCCCGAGCCGTGGCACAGCGAGCACTGCGCCGGGCCGGTCAGCTGCAGCGGCAGGGTGACGCCGTGCGCCGCCTCGCCGAAGTCGAGGGTGACGTCGGACTCGACGTCCTGGCCGCGCTGCGGACCGGAACCCGCGGGCCGGCGCTGGCCACGACGGCCGGCGCCCGCGGAACCGCCGTTGCCGAACAGGTTCCCGAACAGGTCGGCGTACTCCGACGAACTGCCGGTGCCGCCCGCCTGCGCGAACAGGTCGTCGATGTTGATGCCGCCGGTGAAGTTGCCGCCGGCACCGCCGGGGAATCCTGCGCCGCCACCGGGGAAACCGCCGCGCGCGCCGAGGGTCCGCAGCTCGTCGTACTCCTTGCGCTTGGCGGCGTCCGAGAGCACGTCGTAGGCCTCGGAGACCTCCTTGAAGCGCTTCTCGGACGCGGCGTCACCCGGGTTCTTGTCCGGGTGCAGGTCGCGGGCGAGTTTGCGGTACGCCTTCTTGATCGCGGTCTGATCGGCGTCCTTCGCGACGCCCAGGGACTTGTAGAAGTCCTTCTCGAGCCAGTCCTGCGCAGCCATCGCCGGACGTCACCTCCTTCTGAAGTGTGGGGCACCCCGGTTTTGGCCTATGGGGGGGCGGGGGCGCCCGGGCGGCCGGCGGGTGCCCCCCCCCCCGCGG
>CAXUNA010000098.1:8308-9805 GCA_964252095.1 uncultured Jatrophihabitans sp.
GATTTTGCGAGATCTGGCGTCGAGGTGACGCCGTATCTCGCAAAATCGGTGCAGGGTGGTGCGGAACTGCCTACTCGGGGGCGGTGACCCCGACCATCGCCGGGCGCAGGAGCCGGTCACCGATGCGGTAACCCTTGCGCATGACGACGCTGGTGGTCGGCCGCTCGACGTCGGCACTGGTGTCGTGCGTGACGGCCTCGTGGATCGACGGATCGAACTCGTCGCCCTCGGCACCGAACGTCTCGACGCCGACGGCCGCGAGCGCGTTGTCGAGCTTGTCGGCGACGGCCTTGAACGCTCCGGTGAGGTCGTCGTGCGCGCGGGCCCGGTCGACGTCGTCGAGCACGGGCAGCAGGCTGGCGATCGCCTTCGCCACCGCGGTCTGGGCGCTGACCTCGCGGTCCCGCTCCATGCGACGCCGGTAGTTGGCGAAGTCGGCGGCGGCCCGCTGCAGGTCGGCGGTGCGCTCGGCGAGCGCCACCTCCAACTCCATCTCGCGGGTCACCACGAGCTCCTCCTCCACCGGCTCGGCGTCGAGGCCGAGCGCCTCACCCAGACCGTTGCTGTCAGCAACGATCGGCGTCTCTGCGTCGGGGGCGGGCACGCGGGCCTCCCCGGTCACCGGATCGATCCGGCGCTTGTCACGGATGACGACGCGCTCGGGATCGTCCGGGTCGCGGTGGGACGGGTCGCCCGCCCCACCGTTCCCCGGCGCGGTCACTTCTTGTCCAGGTCGGGACCCTCGTCGACGACCTCGGCGTCGACGACGGTGTCGTCGTCGGACACGGTCTGCGTCGACTCACCCCCGGGGGTGAAGCCCTCGGCGCCCGCGCCCGAGGCCGCGTTCGCCTCGTACATCGCGGTGCCGGCCTGCTGCGCGACGCCGGACAGCTTCTCCTGCGCCGCCTTGATGGCGTCGTAGTCGTTGCCCTCGAGCGCCTTCTTGAGGTCGGCGATGCCGTCGTCGAGCTGGGACTTGGTCTCGGCCGGGAGCTTGTCGCTGTTGTCGGCGACGAACTTCTCGGTCGTGTACTGCAGGGACTCCGCGGTGTTGCGCACCTCGGACTCCTCGCGGCGCTTGCGGTCCTCCTCGGCGTGGGCCTCGGCGTCCTTCATCATGCGGTCGATCTCGTCCTTGCCGAGACCGGAACCGCCGGTGATGGTCATGCCCTGCTCCTTGCCGGTCGCGATGTCCTTCGCCGACACGTTGACGATGCCGTTCGCGTCGATGTCGAAGGCGACCTCGATCTGCGGGACGCCACGCGGCGCCGGCGGCAGACCGGTGAGCTCGAACATCCCGAGGCGCTTGTTGTACGCCGCGATGTCACGCTCGCCCTGGTAGACCTGGATCTGCACGGACGGCTGGTTGTCGTCGGCCGTCGTGAAGATCTCCGAGCGACGGGTCGGGATCGTCGTGTTGCGCTCGATGAGCTTGGTCATGATGCCGCCCTTGGTCTCGATGCCCAGGGACAGCGGCGTGACGTCGAGCAGCAGGAC
>CAXUNA010000099.1:0-9704 GCA_964252095.1 uncultured Jatrophihabitans sp.
AGCCGAAGTTCAAGGACTCCTACGGCCTGCCGATCACCGCACCGCCCAGCACCATCGCCCCCACCGCTGCGGTCCGCGCCGCGAACGGTTCGACCCCCAGCAGGGTGTCCACGAGCACGACGACGGTGGTGAGTGCGTAACCGCCGATCGCGGCCCACAGCAACCGGTGCCGCGTACGCGGGTCCCACTCCGAACGCAGCAGCAACCAGGCGATCAGGGGCAGCACCAGGATGGCGTGCATCGTTGTCGCGTGCACCGGTTTGAGCGTTCCGGCGCCGTCGTAGGCGGCCGTCGCGCCGTCCGTGTCCTGCAGCGTCACGCCGCGGACGATCATCGCCACACCCGCGCCCAGGGCGAGCAGGAAACCCAGGAACCCTGCGCGGACCGCGAGTCTCATCAACGCCGGCACGGTGGCGGGCATCCGCACCACCGCGCGCGCCAGCACCAGCGCCGCCACCACGATCACCGCCCCGCCCGCCGCCAGCACGGTCGAGATCGCCGAGTCGACCGCGGTCTCGCGGTTGAAGTGCGAGGGCACCCCCCGCCACGCCTGGGTCGACACCAGCACCACCTCGACCACGCAGGCAGCGGTGAAGACCCCGACCACCCGGCGGCGGCCGCGCTCGGGCATGGCGAGCAGCGTCGACAACCACGTCACGGTCAGCACGGTGACGCCGAACGCCAGCCCGAACGTCACCGCCTTGCGCAGCGACACCGGGCCGTCCCACGCCCCTCCGCGCACCAGCCAGCCGGCCGCCGCCACCCCACCGGACAGGACGAGCACCGTCCCGAGGGCGTAGCAGACCCGGTCGAACCGTGCAGGAAATCGTTCCATGACAGAACGATAACGTCGATGAACGAGTGGGCCAACCCCCGCGCGGCGCGGGACGTCGCGATGAGAGCCCGCTGGGCGTGCCCCCGATCCCTTGCGTCGCCGAACGACGTCCCTCTAATCTGGATTAGAAAAACGAGAGAAGATCCCGACGCCGTCCGCAGGGGGACACCGTGCTGCCGTCCATCGAGCAACGTCGCTCCGCCCTGCGGGCCCGCCGGCCGGTCTGGCGCGAACGCACCCTCGACCAGTCGCTCGAGGAGGCCGCGGCGGAGTGGGGCGAGCGCCCGCTCGTCATCACCGACGACGTCACGCTGACGTACCGCGAGGTGGCCGACCGGGCGCACCGACTCGCCGACGGCCTGGCCGAGCTCGGGGTGCGCCCGGGCGCCCCGGTCGGGCTGCTGATGGCGAACCACCCGGAGTTCGTGCCGCTGAAGTTCGCGATCGCCGCGGCCGGTGCCACCGCCGTGCCGTTCAACTACCTCTACCGCCGCGACGAACTGGCGTACGTGTTGGCGCAGTCGCGCATCTCGGTGCTCGTCACCATGACCCGGTTCGGCGATCTCGACCACCTCGGCATGCTCGACGACATCGCACCGGGGTGGCCGGACGGCGACGGTGGAGCGGAGCTCCCCGACCTGCGCCGGGTGGTGCTGCTGTCCACCGACGGCCGCTCCCGGGCCGGCGTCCTCGACGTCGCCGGCCTCGAGCACCTGGGCGCGGCCCACGCCGGCTCCCGGTCGACGGCCGGGGTCACACCCGCGGACGTGTCGGACATCCTCTACACCTCGGGCACCACCGGCTCCCCGAAGGGCGTCATGGTCACCCACGACGCTGTGCTCCGCACCGCCTACGGGACCGCGCTCACCCGGGCGTTCGAGGACGGCCGGCGGATCCTGTTCTCCCTGCCCTGCTACCACATGTTCGGCTACATCGAGGGTCTGATGGGCGCGATGGAGGTCGGCGGCGCGATCATCCCGCAGACCTCGTTCGACCCGGTCGGCTACCTCAGCGGCGTCGAGCGTCACCGCGCCAGCGAGATCCTGTGCGTCCCCACGATGACCGTCGCGCTGCTCGAACACCCCAGCCGCCGCGACTGGGACCTGTCGTCGCTGTTCGCGTTGCTGTCCGGTGCCGCCCCGGCGCCGACGTGGGTCTACGAGCGCGCGCAGCGCGAACTGGGCGTCACCGAGATCACCACCGGCTACGGCATGACCGAGTGCGGCGGGGCGATGACCATGACCCGTCCGGAGGATCCGCTGTCGATGCACACGACAACGGTCGGCGCCGTCAAGCTCGCGGGCAGCGCCGGGATCGACGACCTGCTCTGCCGGTACACGACCACCGACCCGCTGACCGGCGACCCCCTCCCCCCGGGCACCGAGGGCGAACTGGTCTCCAGCGGCCCGACCATGATGCTCGGTTACTGGGACAAGCCCGCCGAGACCGACGCCACCCTGCGCGGCGGCTGGGTGTTCTCCGGTGACCTCGGGCTCGTGCGGTCCGACGGCTACCTGCAGGTCACCGGCCGCAGCAAGGAGCTCTACAAGTCCGGTGGCGAGCTGGTCATGCCCAAGGAGATCGAGGAACTGCTCACCGGCGTCCCGGGGGTCAGCCAGGCGTACGCGGTCGGCGTTCCCGACGAGCGCTGGGGTGAGATCGGCGCGGTCTACGTGGTGCTCGAACCGGGCTCGCCGCTCACCGCGGACGAGCTGATCGAGGTCTGCCGCGGTGGCCTCGCCCGGTTCAAGGTGCCCAAGCACGTCGTGCTCATCGGCGCCGACGACCTGCCGAAGACGCCGACCGGCAAGGTCCAGAAGTTCCGTCTCGTGCAGGAGTTCCGGTCGCGCGCCGGGGTGCAGGCGTGACGCGTCACGCCGTCGTCGTCGACGCGATCCGCACACCGGTCGGCCGGGGCAAGGCCGGTGGCGCCCTCGCGGAGGTCCACCCCGTCGACCTGCTGGCCGGGGTCCTCGAGGCGCTGGTCACCCGTGTGGGTCTCGACCCGGCGCAGGTCGAGGACGTCCTCACCGGCTGCGCGCAGCAGGTCGGCGAACAGTCCGGCAACATCGGCCGGCTGGCGACGCTCGCCGCGGGTTTCCCGCAGACCGTCCCGGCCACCACGATCAACCGGCAGTGCGGGTCCAGCCAGCAGGCGGTGGCGTTCGGCGCCCAGGGCATCGTCGCCGGCGCCTACGACATCGTCATCGCCGCCGGCGTCGAGATGATGAGTGCCGTGCCGCTCGGCAGTTCCCGCCCCGCGAGCACCGGACACCGCAACGCCGCCCGTTACCCCGAGGGTCTGGTCAACCAGGGCGTGTCCGCCGAACTGGTGGCGCAGCGTTGGAAACTCGACCGCGACGACCTCGACGCCTACGCCGCGCAGTCGCACCGCCGGGCGGCCGCGGCGTGGGCCGACGGCCGGTTCGACGCCGAGGTCGTGCCGGTCGGCGGGCACACGACCGACGAGACGGTCCGGCCGGGCACCACGGTGGAGCAGCTCGCGCAGTTGCGGCCGTCGTTCCGCACCGACGAACTCGCGGCGCGTTTCCCCGACCTCGACTGGAAGATCACGCCGGGCAACTCCTCCCCCGTCACCGACGGCGCCTCCGCCGTCCTGCTCATGAGCGAGGAGAAGGCTCTCGCCCTGGGGCTGCGGCCGCGGGCGCGGTTCGTCGCGTCGTCGGTGATCGGCGACGACCCGTTGTTCATGCTCACGGCACCGATCCCGGCGACGAGGATGGTGCTCGACCGCGCCGGGCTCGACCTCGACGACATCGCCGCCTACGAGGTGAACGAGGCGTTCGCGTCGGTGCCGCTCGCGTGGGCGCGCGAGCTGAACGCCGACCCCGCGCGGCTCAACCCCCGCGGCGGGGCGATCGCGCTCGGGCACGCGTTGGGGTCGTCGGGCACCCGGCTGCTGGTGACGCTGCTGCACGAGCTCGAGACGACCGGCGGCCGGTACGGGCTGCAGACGATGTGCGAGGCGGGCGGCATGGCCAACGCGACCGTCATCGAGCGGGTGTGACCACGTCCGGGCCACTGTCCGGAGTCACCGTGATCGAGCTCGCCGGTCTCGGCCCGGCGCCGTTCGCCGCCATGGTGCTGGCCGAGATGGGAGCGGAGGTCATCCGCATCGACCGGCCGCGGCCGTCGTCACTCGCGGCCATGCCCACGTCGGCCGACCTGCTGAACCGCGGCAAGCGCTCGGTCGTCCTCGACCTCAAGGACCCCGCCGGCGTCGATGCCGTCCTCGACCTCTGCGCCGGCGCCGACGTGCTCGTCGAGGGGTACCGACCCGGTGTCGCCGAACGGCTCGGACTCGGGCCGGCCGCCGTGCAGGAACGCAACCCGGCGCTCGTCTACGCCCGGATGACCGGCTGGGGTCAGGACGGTCCGCTGGCGGCCGCGGCGGGTCACGACGTCGGGTACATCGCGGTCACCGGGGCGCTCGGCGCGATCGGCGACGCCGGCGGCCCTCCGCAGATCCCGCTCAACCTGGTCGGCGATTTCGGCGGCGGGTCCACCTACCTGGTCATGGGCGTGCTGGCCGCCCTCGTCGAGGCGCGCAGCACCGGCCGCGGCCAGGTCGTCGACGCCGCGATCGTCGACGGTGTCTCCCACCTGCTCACCGTGGTCCACGCCCTGCTCGCCTCGGACCGGTGGACCGACGCCCGCGGCGTCAACCTGCTCGACGGCGGCACGCCGTTCTACGCCGTCTACGCGACCGCGGACGGCCGGCACATGGCGGTCGGCGCGCTGGAACCGCAGTTCTACGCGGAACTCCTGCGGGTGCTCGACGTCGACGTCGATCCCACGCGGCAACAGGATCGCACGACGTGGCCCGCCCTCCGGGACGCGCTCGCCGCCCGGTTCGCCGAGCGGACGCAGGCGGAGTGGACGACGGTGTTCGACGGCACCGACGCCTGCGTCGCCCCGGTCGTCTCGCTCACCGAGGCGGGTTCGCATCCGCACCTGGCCGGCCGTCGTTCCCTGGTCGAGGTCGACGGCGTGCTGCAGTCGATGCCGGCCCCGCGCTTCTCGGGCCACCCGCAGACGGTCCCGCAGCGCGCCCCGGTCACCGGCCAGGACACCCGCGAGATCCTCGCGCGGGTCGGGCACGAGCACCTCGCCGACCCGGCGTCCTGACAAGGCCGTGACGCGGTCAGCGGCCCCGGAAGACCGGCGGGCGCCGTTCCGCGAAGGCGGCGACACCCTCGGCGTAGTCGGCGGTTCCGCCGTGCTGCTGCTGACGCTCCGCCTCGGCCGCGAGCTGCTCGGCGAGCCCCCGCTGCACCGACTCCCGCAGCGAGTGCTTGATGTTGGCCAGTGCAACGGTCGGGCCGTTGGCGAGGCGGGCGGCGAGGGCGTGCGCCGCCGTCTCGAGCTCGGCGACGGGGTGCACCTCGTTGACCACGCCCCACGCCAGCGCCTGCGCCGCCGGCAGCCGCTCCCCGAGCATCGCCAGCTGCGCCGCCCGGGCGATACCGGCGCGTTCGGCGAGGAACGCCGCCGCACCACCGTCCGGCATCACCCCGAGCCGCACGAACGCCAACAGCAGGAAGGCGTCGTCGGCGGCGAGCACCAGGTCGCACGACAACGCCAGGGACACCCCGAGCCCGGCCACCGCCCCCTGCACCGCGCACACCACGGGCTTCGGAGCGCGGCGCACCGCCAGCACGATCGGGTTGTAGATCTCCCGCAACCGCGTGCTGAGATCGGGTTCGCCGGCCGGGGTCGTCTCCCGCGGGTTCTTGACGTCGGCGCCGGCGCAGAACGCGCGTCCGCGTCCGGTGATCAGCACCGCCCGCACCGACGGATCCTCGGCCGCCGCCGTCACCGCCGCCAGCAACCGCCGGCCCATCTCGGGGGTCCAGGCGTTCAGGGCCTCGGGGCGGTTGAGTGCGAGGTGGGCGTACCGGCTGTCCGACGCCTCGACGACGGTGGAGAGGACGGGTGGTGCTTCCTGCGACATGGTGTCATCCTCCTGCTCGTTGCTCGGCTGCGTAAATTAATCTAGGTTAAATATTGGCGAGGGCCGTGGCACGTGGAGCGGCCGACCGACGAAGGGACGCCATGCGCGACGCTGTGATCTGCGAGCCGCTCCGCACACCGGTCGGCGCGTTCGGTGGTGGCCTGCGCGACGTGCGCGCCCACCAGCTGGCGTCGACGGTGATCGAGGCCCTGCTCGCGCGCACCGGGATCGCACCGGGCGAGGTCGACGAGGTCCTGCTCGGCAACTGCTACCCCACGATGGACGCCCCGGCCATCGGGCGCGTGGCGGCGCTCGACGCCGGCCTGCCCGTATCGGTCACCGGGTGGCAGCTCGACCGTCGCTGCGGCTCCGGCCTGCAGGCCGTCATCTACGCGGCCATGCAGGTCAGCAGCGGCGCGTCCGAACTGGTGCTGGCCGGTGGCGCCGAGTCGATGAGCAACGCGCCGTTCTACTCGACGTCCGACCGCTGGGGCGTCGGTGCCCGGCCCGCGATGGTGTTCGACGACGCCCTCGCGCGCGGCCGGGTGACCGCGGGCGGCCGGCACCACCCGGTGCCCGGCGGGATGCTCGAGACGGCCGAGAACCTGCGTCGCGAGTACGGGATCTCCCGCGCCGAGCAGGACGAGTTCGCCGTCCGCAGCCACCGGCGCGCGGCCGCCGCCGTGGCCGCCGGCCGGTTCGACGACGAACTGGTGCCCGTGACGGTGAAGGGGCGCACGAGCGACACGGTGGTCGACCACGACGAGCACATCCGCCCGGACTCGTCGACGGAATCGCTGGCACGGCTGCGGCCGATCCTCGGCCGCGACGACCCCGACGCCACGGTCACCGCCGGCAACGCCAGTGGCCAGAACGACGGCGCTGCCCTCTGCGTCGTCACCAGCGCCGAGAAGGCCGACGAGCTCGGGCTGCGTCCACTGGTCAAGCTGGTCTCCTGGGGCGTGGCCGGCGTGCCGCCACGCACGATGGGCATCGGGCCGGTGCCGGCGGTGGAGCGGGCGCTCGGTCAGGCCGGCGTCGCGCTCGCCGACGTCGACCTCATCGAACTGAACGAGGCGTTCGCGGCCCAGGTGTTGGCCTGCACGCGCGAGTGGAAGTTCGGCGACGCCGACTTCGACCGGCTCAACGTCAACGGGTCGGGCATCTCGCTCGGACACCCGGTCGGCGCGACCGGCGCCCGCATCCTCGCCACGCTCGCCCGCGAGATGGTCCGGCGCGACGCCCGGTACGGCCTGGAGACCATGTGCATCGGCGGCGGCCAGGGCCTCGCGGCGCTGTTCGAGGCGGTATGAGCGCCCGGACCGTGGTGGAGCAGGTGTACGCCGCCCTGCGCTCCGGCGACCGGGAGACCCTGGCCACCGCGCTCGATCCGGACGTCGAGGCCTGGTACACCGCGAGCCTGCCGGCCCCGATCGGCGGCCACCACCGCGGCGTCGACGACTGCATCGACCACGGCTGGTGGGCGATCGGCGCGCGGTACGCGGTGCGGGCCGAGCCCGAGCGGTTCGTCCCGTGCGCCGACGGCTCGCTGCTGGTGCTCGGCACCTACCGCGGCGCCGAACGGAGGACCCGGCGCGCGATCGAGGCGGCGTTCGCCCACCACTGGGAGGTGCGCGACGACCGGGTCACCTCCCTGCGCCAGTACACCGACAGCGCCGCCTGGCTCGGGATCACCGCGTGAACGGCGAACGGGTCCGGCTGGTCGTCGCGGACGGCGTGGCCCGGCTGACCCTCGTGCGGCCCGCGGCGGGCAACGCCTTCGACGCCCGGCTCGTCGACGAACTCGCTACGGCCGTGGAACTGTTGCATACGACATCGGACATCCGGGCGCTGCTCATCGACGCCGAGGGTCGCAACTTCACGGTCGGCGGCGACCTGAAGTTCCTCGGTGCCGACCTCGACCGGCTCACCACCGTGGTCGACGGGATGATCGCGACCTGGCACGACACCGTGATGCCGCGACTGGACACGCTGCCCTTCCCGGTCGTCACCGCGGTGCAGGGCTCGGCGGCCGGCGGCGGCCTCGGGCTGGTGTGGGCGGCGGACATCGTCGTCGCCGCGGACGACCTGCGCATCGTCACCGGCTTCGACAAGCTGGGGTTCTCCGGTGACGGCGGCAGCACCTGGCACCTCCCCCGCCTCGTCGGACTGCGCCGGGCGCAGCAGATCATCATCGGCGGCGAGTCGGTCGACGCGAGCCGGGCGCTCGACTGGGGCCTGGTGACGCAGGTCGTCCCCCGCGCCGAACTCGCCGACGTCGCGGCGGCCGCCGCCGCCCGTCTCGCGGCCGGCCCCACCCGGGCCTACGCCCGCATGCGCCGGTTGCTGCTGCAGTCCTCGACCACGTCGCACCACCAGCAACTCGCGGACGAACGCCGTGCGATGTGGGAGTGCAGCCACGAACCCGATGTGCGCGAGGGCATCACCGCGTTCGTCGAGCGCCGGCGGCCGCGCTTCGGGTCGGAGGTCGCCTCGTGAGCGCGGTGCTCGCCGCCCGTGACGGCCGGGTCGGTCACGTCACGCTCAACCGGCCCGAGGCGCGCAACGCCATCACCGTCGAGCTCGCGACCGGGCTGGAGCGCGCGGTGCGCGAGTTGGCCGCGGACACCGACGTCGTCGTCATCCGCGGTGCCGGCGGCACGTTCTGCGCCGGCGGCGACGTCGCCGAGGTCGACGCCCTGCGGCAGCAGGGTCGCGCCGCGCTCGCCACGCTGTTCACGGCCTTCCGGGCCGCGCTGGCCGCCATCGCCGAGGTCGACGTGCCGGTCGTGGCCGCGGTCGAGGGCCACGCCGTCGCCGGCGGGTTCGAGCTGGTCCAGGCGGTCGACATCGCACTGACCCGCACCGATGCGCGCCTCGCCGACATCCACGCCCGCTTCGGCCAGGTGCCCGGCGGCGGCAGCACCCAGCGGCTCACCCGCGTGATCGGCACCGCCCGCGCCACCGGCCTCATCCTCACCGGCGACACCCTCACCGGCGCCGAGGCCGCGCAGTGGGGGCTCGCCTACCGCGCCGCCGCACCGGAGGACTTCGAGCAGGCGCTCGACGACCTGCTCGCGTCGTTGCTGCGGGGCTCGCGCGCCACCCGCGCGGCGAGCAAGCGACTCGTGCGCGCGAGCCGCGACCTCCCCCTGGACTCCGGGCTCGACGCCGAGCTCGAGGCGGTCCTCGACCACCTCGGCAGCGCGACCGGTGACGACGCCGTCGCCGCCTTCTCCGAACGGAAGCGCTCGACATGACCCAGCTCCTCGGCGACGGACCGGTCCTGCTCGACCTCGACGACGACGGCATCGCCCGGCTGCGGCTGAACCGCCCCGAGGCCGCCAACGGGATGAGCGTGCCGTTCCTGCGCGCCCTCCACGACGCCCTGATGCGCTGCCACTCCGCACCGTCGCTCCGCGTGCTGATCCTCTCCGGCGAGGGGAGGAACTTCTGCGCCGGCGGCGACGTCAAGGACTTCGCGAGCAAGGGCGAGCAGCTGCCCGACTACCTGCGCGAGGCGACCTCGTGGCTGCAGATCGCCACCAGCGCGCTCATGCGGTTGCAGGCGCCGGTCATCGCCGCCGTGCACGGATATGCCGCCGGCGGCGGAGGTTTCGGGCTCGTGTGCGCGGCCGATCTCGTCGTCGCCGCGGACTCCGCGAAGTTCCTCACCGGGGCGACCCGCGCCGGGATGGCGCCCGACGCCGGCGTCTCGGTGACGCTCTCCCGGATCATCGGCCTGCGCCGGGCGATGGACCTGGTGCTCACCAACCGGGAGGTGTCAGCGGCTGAGGCGCTCGAGCTCGGCCTGGTCACCGTGGGCGGGCCGGCGGCCGAGGGGTCCGCCCGTGCCCACGCGCGGGCCGTCACCCTCGCGGCCAGCGCCTGCGG
>CAXUNA010000100.1:0-1728 GCA_964252095.1 uncultured Jatrophihabitans sp.
CCGCCGGGCCCGGCAGCAGCGCCGACGTGGCGGTGCTGCCGTTCCAGTGGGCGGAGAACGCGACCGGCAACTGGGCGTCGTCGGTGTACTGACCGACGATCTCGCACTCCGTGTCGCTCGTGCAGGACACGGCGCCAATCGGTTGGGTCCTCGACGCGAGGGTGCTCGGCAACGGCACCGGGTACGACACCGGCCCGGTGTCCCCGGCCATGGTGATCATGAGCAGGCCGTGCCGCTCGGCGCTCTCGTCGTAGTACCAGGACAGCGCGACACAGTGCCCGACCGGCGGACAGTCCTGGTCGAGCACGCCCTTCTGCGGGTCGGCCGCGCCCGCCGGGAGCGGGGTCGTCGTGCCGGTGACGTCGGCCGTGCCGAGCGTCGTGACCGTGACGGCCGGACCGGTCGCCGCGATGTTGCCGTCCGCGTCCGCCGAGAAGACCGCGAAGCTGTAGGTCGTGGCCGGTGCGAGTCCACCGATGAACGCCTTGTCCGCGAAGGTGTTGCCCGCGCCGACGGGGTCGCCGTCGGTCGGGGAGGCGGGCGGCGTGGCGCCGAGGGTCCGGCGCACCGTGCTCGTGGCGTAGTCGGCGTCGGCCGGGGGAGTCCAGTGCAACCGCACCGACACCGTCGTGACGTCCTCGCTGCCGAGGCCGGTGTCCGGCGAGGGTGGTGTGGTGTCGGGCGGGAGGGTGGTGGTCGTGACCGTGCCGGGTGCGGAGTGGTTCGGGACCGGGTCGGAGGCGAACACCGCGTACGAGTAGGTGGTCGACGTCGTCAGACCGGTGTCGGTGAGGTGGTACTGGCCGGGTGTGCCGAGGATGTCGCGCACCACCGCGGTGCCGTCGGTCGTGGTGGCCGGCGGGGTGCTGCCGACCGCGCGCCGGATCGTGAAGTCGAACCTCACGCCGGCGGGCGCGGTCCACTGCAGGTACACCGAGGTGCGGTCCGGGGTGGCGGTCACGGCGCCGGGCGTCGGCGGCGGCGCGGGCAGATAGAAACCGAACACGTCGATGACGACCGTCACGGGAGCACCGGCCCCGATGTACAGGCCGATCCGGCCCTGGTCACCCAGCGCGACGGTCGCCTGGTTCGCGACGGTGCGGCCCGTGGCCCAGTTGAGGTTGGACGTAACACCCGACCCGGGCACGTCGAACGGGGTCGCCGCGAGGTAGCCCGAGCTCGTGGTGTTCGTGACGGTCAGGTTCGCGACCACCGCCGACACGCCGGTGGTCGGCACGCCTCCGAGCCCGGCCACCTGCTCGGGGACGACCTCGAAGTTCCGCGGGCTGCCGGAACGGCGGGTGTCGAGGACGCGGCTCGGGGGCAGCGGGACGTACGTGCCGGGTGCGGTGGCCGTGCCCGCGAGGACGTACCCCGTGACGTCGGCGACGACGTCGAGCGGGCCGCCCTGCGCGAACAGGTCGATGGCGCCGTCCGCGTCGAGGGGGACGGTGACCTGGTTGGCGACCGTCTGCCGGGCGGCGAAGTTGACCGCGGACACGACCGGCCGGGTACCGCCCGGCCACGCCGTGAGGTAGCCGGAGGTACCGGGGCCGACGACGGTGAGGGTGGCGACCACCGCGGACATCGTGGCCGCGGCCGGCAGCCCTCCGCGGCCGGCCAGGGGCAGTCGCAGCGTCCGACCCGACACCAGCCGGGCCTTCGGCGCACCCTTTGCGGTGGGGGTGTCGCGCCGTCGGCCCGGTGCCCCGCCGGCGGAGGCGCCCC
>CAXUNA010000100.1:1738-9680 GCA_964252095.1 uncultured Jatrophihabitans sp.
CACGAGGGCGACCGGCCGGCCGGCCTGCACCAGCAGGTCGACCCGGCCCTCGGCATCGACGGTGACGGTGGCCTGGCCCGCCAGGGTCTGGCCGGTGGTCCAGTTGACGACCGAGGCGGTCGGCGCGACCGTGCCGGTCGGGTAGGCGGACAGGTACCCGCCCGCCTGCGTGTTCGTGACAGTCAGGGTGAGCACGACGGCCGACACCCCGGTGGCGGGGACGCCGCCCACGCCCGCGACCGTCAGGTGGATAGGGTCGCCGGACCTGACCGGAGCCTTCGGCGCCCCGACGCCCGACCGGGTGTCGAGCACCCGTGCCGGCGTGAGGCCCACGAAGGCGCCCGGCGCGGTCGGGACGGCGGCGCCGGCACCCGGTGACACAGCCGCCACGACGGAGAGCAGTGCGGCGACCATCGCCGGGACCAGCAGGACAACAGAACGGCGACGCACCACGTACTCCCGACGACGACCCCGACCGGCGGCGGATCGACCGACCGTGAGCGGGCGCGACGCTAACAGCGCCGTCCGACGTTCCGGTACGGGAAGCTGTCGCGCCGTGTACGGGAGCGGTCTCGTTCCGGTCACGGGGGGTTCAGCCCGGCAGGACCCCACGAGCGTGAACGGCAGCGGGAACGGGGCCGGGGCGCCGTGCCGCCCGCCCCGGGTGGACCCCGTCGCGACGCGGCGGGTCGGATGGGCGCAGCTCACCGATTCGAGCGGGACCGAACCTCGCGGGTCGGGTTCGAGCGGTGTGGGGCAGCCCCGGTCCGGGAGGACTCAGAGGTTGATGCCGCACTCGGTCTTGGTCGAGCCCGCCCACCGGCCGTCGCGGGGGCTCTCGCCCGGCAGCAGCTTGCGGGTGCACGGCTCGCAGCCGACCGAGCCGTAGCCGTCGGAGAGCAGCGGGTTCACGAGGACGTGGTGCGCGGCGATGTAGGCGTCGACGTCGGCGTCGGACCAGGCGACGATCGGGTTGATCTTCACCATGTCGCGCTTGGCGTCCCACTCGATGGCCTTGGCGTTCGCGCGGGTCGGTGACTCGCTGCGCCGCACGCCGCTGGCCCAGGCGGTGTAGCCGCGCAGGGTGCGATTGAGCGGGGTGACCTTGCGCATCGCGCAGCAGGCGTCGGGGTCGCGCTCGAACAGCCGCAGCCCGAACCGGGCGTCCTGCTCGGCGACGGTCAGGTCCGGCCGGGCGGTCACCAGGGTGATCGGCAGGGTGGAGGTGACGGCGTCGCGTGTGCCGAGGGTCTCGACGAAGTGGTAGCCGGTGTCGACGAACACGACGTCGATCCCCGGCATGACCTCGGACGCGAGGTGCGAGAGCACGGCGTCGGCCATCGAGGCGGTGACGCAGAGGCGCTCACCGAAGGTCCCGGCCGCCCACTCGAAGACGGTGGCGGCGGGCGCGCCGTCGAGCCGGTCGCCGGCCTCGAGCGCGTAGGCGCGCAGCGCGTCGGTGTCGAAGCCGGAGACGGGGGAGTGACGTGCAGGTGCGAGCACAGCGGTCATGAGGGTCGAGCTCCAAGGCGTCGGTACAGGCGGGTGGACCGGTCAGCTGACCGGTCGACACACCGCGCTGGACACGCGCTGGAGGTCGACGTGCAGACGCGCGACCAGCATGGTGCTGGTACCGCAGGCGTCGAGGTGCACGTAACGAGTGTGACACGTCCGAAGCCCCGGCACACCTCCCGTGCAGCAGGTCACGAAAGCGTTGTCTTGTCGATGTTTCCTACCTTCGAGACAGGAAATTAGGCGACTGGGAGGATCGCCCGGTGCCCACCGCCACCTGGTCCGCGCCCGTGCGCTTCGTCGAGGTCGACACCCAGAACGTCGTCTTCAACGCCCACTACCTGACCTGGTGCGACGAGGCGATGGCCGTCTTCTTCGCGGTGCTCGACCTCGACGGTCCGGATCCGGTCGAGTTCACCCGGCACGTGCGGCTGGTGACCACCACGCTGACCTGGCGGTCCTCGGCGACCTGGCGCGACGTCGTCGACATCGACGTGACCTGCACGAAGGTCGGGCGCACGAGCCTCGCGTTGGCGTTCACGATCCGGGTCGGCGAGCGGGTGTGCTGCACGGTCGAGACCGTGTACGTGCACGTCGGCGACGACGGTCAGCCGGCGGCCGTCCCCGACGACGTCCGCGCGGCCCTCACGGCGTCCGACGACTGAGCCGACAGCAGCGAGTTCCTCGACTGCCAGGACAACGCCGACCGCTGCGACTGCGCCGACAGGACCGAGAACATCGACTGGAAGCTGCCGACCGACCCGATCGACATCGCCGACCAGGCACTGCCGATCGAGGCGAAGGACCCGATGGAACCGATGGATCCCACCGAGGCGATCGATCCGATCGACAGCACCGAACGCGTCGACCCGAGCGAGAGCCAGGAGCCGTCGTCGGATCCCAGTGACCGGCGGTAGGAGTCGACCAGTGCACTGCGCAACAGTCGCCAGTCCGGGCGGGAGCTCATGAGGTCGAGCCTGGCACGTCCGCGGCGTCGTCGGAACCGGCCCGGGTGAGCCCGATCATCCGCAATCGGAACGCGCGACGGCAGGAGCCGCACCGCCACTGGCCGTGGGGATCGTCGAGTTCACCGAAGGGCCGGATGTCCTCCTCGCCGCAGTAGGGGCAGTAGAACGGCGCGGCGCGTTCGCTCATGCCGCACCTCCGAACCGCTCGGGGTCGCCGGCGCCGACGCGGGTGACCTCGGGCGTGCCGTCGGACCAGTCGACGACGGTCGTCGGTTCGTGGCCGCACTCCCCGCAGTCGATCACGGCGTCGAGGGCGTGGCCGTACTCGTCCTGCACGGTCCAGCCGTCGGTGAGTGGCTCCTGCGAGCCGGGCGGGATGAACGTGCTGGACACGAGCGGTGCGCCGAGTTCGCGCAGCAGCGCGTGGACGACCGGGAAGTCGGGGATGCGCACGCCCACGGTGCGCTTCTTCGGGTGGGCGAACCGGCGCGGCACCTCGCGCGTCGCGCGCAGGATGAACGTGTACGGGCCGGGGGTCGCGGCCTTGATCGCGCGGAACTCGGCGTTGTCCAGCTGCACGAACTCGCCGAGCTGGGCGAAGTCCGAGCACACGAGCGTGAAGTGGTGGCGGTCGTCGAGGTCACGCAGGCGGCGGATGCGTTCGGTCCCCGTGTGGCTGTCGAGGGTGCAGCCCAGCGCGTACCCCGAGTCGGTGGGGTACGCGACCAGCCCGTCGTCGCGCAGGATGTGGACCGCCTGCGCGACGAGCCGCGGCTGCGGGTCGCGGGGGTGCACGTCGAGGTAGCGGGCCACGCCGCGAGAGTAGGACCCGACGGGCGGGCAGGAAGGATTCGTCCGCGCCACGCGCTGCCCGGGGGGCGGTTCGGACCGTCCTGTGTGATCTGATCTCACCGTGTTGCGAGCGGACGACAGCCCTGCCGCGCGCCCGTCGTTGGTGCGTGGGCTGATCCGTACCGCTCGGCCCAAGCAGTGGCTCAAGAACGTGCTCGTGTTCGCCGCGCCGGCCGCCGCCGGTCAGCTCTTCGACGGCGGCGTCATCGGGTCCACCCTCATCGCCTTCGCGGCGTTCTGTCTCGCCGCGAGTGGGACCTACTTCATCAACGACGCCCACGACGTCGAGAGCGACCGTCGCCACCCCACCAAGCGGACCCGACCGATGGCGGCCGGGGTGTTCACGCCCCGCACCGGTCTCGTGCTGGGCGCGCTGATGATCGTGGGATCGGTGGTCCTCGCGGCCCTCGGCGCCCGCTGGCAGTTGGCGCTCGTGGTCGCGATCTACGTCGTCAACACCACCGCGTACTCGCTGGTCCTCAAGCACCGCGCGGTGTTCGACATCATGTCGGTGGCCGCGGGGTTTCTGCTGCGGGCCGTCGGCGGTGCGGCCGCGACGGACATCGCACTGTCGAACTGGTTCCTGTCCGTGGCCTCGTTCGGTTCCTTGTTCCTCGTGGTGAGCAAGCGGTACGCGGAACAGCTGACGTTCGCGAAGGATCCGTCGGGCCCGGTGCGCGAGGTCCTGCGGGTCTACACGTTGCACTACCTGCAGTACCTGCGCAGTGTCACCACCGCTGCCGTCGTGGTCTCCTACTGCCTGTTCGCGTTCGAGAAGTCGGCGGCGTCCACGGTCTCGTTCCCGTGGTACCAGCTGTCGGTGGTGCCGTTCCTGGGCGCCATCCTCAAGTACGCCCTGCTCGTCGAGGGTGGCCACGGCGAGGCGCCCGAGGACCTGCTGCTGTCCAACCGCATCCTGTTGCTCGCCGGGGCGGCCTGGGTGGCCCTGTTCCTCGGCGGCACCTACGCGGTCGGGTGACGCGGTCCGGATGAGGTCGGTTGTCGCATGACCACGACGTTGCTGGTGATGGGGGCCACCTGGCTCCTGGTCACGGCCCTCGGCTGGATCGTCACGGGCCTGGTCGACGCGCCCCGTCGTGACGTGCTGCGCCCGGTCTCGCCGATCGTCGGACTCGTGGCCGCGATCGTCGTGCTGCGCTGGACGTCCGTGGGGGTGGGCGTCGACGTCGGGGTGTGGATCCTGCTGGGCGCGGCCGTGGTGGCGGCCGTCGTGGCCACGGTCCGGGACCGGAAGTGGTGGCTCTGCTCGCTGCGGGCCCTGGCCTGGACGGTCGGCGTCGGGGCCGCCGCGGTGATCCCGGCCGTCATCACGTTCGGCCCGACCCATGCCGTCGGCGACTCCCGGGTCGTGCAGCCCAGCGCCAACAACGACGCCTTCTACTACGTCGCGATCGCCGACTGGCTGTCCGAGCACCCCGCCACCGACGTGCCGCTCGTCAGCCCGTCACCAGCGGTGTCGCCGACCCCGCCGAGCTACTTCCCGGCCCGCAGCCAGCTGGTCGCGCACCTGCGCATCGGCCAGGAACTGGTCCAGGCGGGCGTCGACGTCGTGATCGACCACCCCGCCGTCGACACCTGGTACCCGCTGACCAGTCTCTGGATCCTGCTGCTGCCGACGGCGGGCTACGGCGTGGCCGTCGCGCTGCGGATCAGACGGTGGGCAGGCGTCGGCGCCGGTCTCGCGACGTCGATCTCCGCCGTGACGATCCTGCAGCTCGCCAACCAGAACTCCGACGCACTGTTCGGTGTCCTGGTGATGCCGTTCGCGGCGGCGGCGGTGGTGTCGTCACTCGGCGCGAAACCCCCGGTACCGCGCTGGCTCGCCGCGATCGCGCTGGTCGCCGCGGTGGGCTCGTACACCGAGTACCTGCCGCTGGTCGGCCCGGCCCTCGTGGTCGCCCTGCTCATCCGGCCGCCCCGCTCGCTGCTCGCCGCGCTCAAGCGGCTGCCGCTCCTGCTCGCCGTGGCCGCCGTCGCGGGGCCGTTCATCTGGTACGACGCCGTCAGGTCGTTGATCTACCTCGGCGGCGTGGCCAACGGGGTGTCGGTCTTCGACGGCGTCGGCTCGGGCGCGATCCTCAACCGGTTCCTCGGCACCAACGGCGTCACCGCCCCGTTCACCGCGGAGCCGATGACGCCGGTCCTGGTCGCGGTCCTCGCGGTGGGGGTGCTGGCCGCCCTCGTCGCGTCGCGGCGCCGGCCGTACCTGCTCGTGCTGGCGGTCTGGCCGCCGCTGCTCGCGTACTACCTCGTGGAGCTCGCGGCCCGGCACTCCGGTTACACCCAGCAGCGGGTGGTCGGGCTCTACGTGCCGCTGCTGATGTTCGTCACGGCGTACGGCTACGACCGGCTGGCCGACGTCGTGGCGCGGTTCACGGCCGAACGCCCGGACGCGCTGCGCCGCGGCCTGCAGGGGGTGGTCGCGGCTGTCGCCGTGCTCGGCCTGCTGGCCTTCGGTCTGGTCAACGCCCGCGCCGACCGGCGGCAGCAGCTGACGGCGGTCGCCCTGCGCCGCCACGTCGACCCGAGCTTCAGCGACGCCGCCTCCTGGGTCCGCGAGCTCGGTGGTCCGGACGGTCGCGACGTCGACGTGCTGGTCGCGGAGTTCTTCGACCAGCTGTGGTTGACCGACGCCCTGCGTCGCGAGGAGGACACGCAGTACCCGATCCTCTACACCAGCTACATGGGCTGCAACTCCTACTGGTCGAAGAGCGTGCGCCGCTACCTGCTCGTCGACCGGTCGACGTTCGTCGACGCGGACCAGGCGCTCGTCGTGCGTTCCAACCCCCGCTTCGAGCTGCTCGACCTCAGCAAGGGCCCGCTCGTGGCGGTGCAGCAGGGCGACGAGTTCAACAACGGCAACTGGTTCGTGCTCGGCAACAGCGACGCCCGCCGGACCGTCACGTTGCGGGGGGTGGTCCGGCCCGACGACAAGCCGCACCCGCCACGCCGGGCACCGACCGGCGCGCGGCTGGCACCCGGTGCGCTGACCACCACCACGACCGAGATCACGGTCGCGGTCCAGCCCGGCGGCGGCCGGCTCTACAACCTGCGGCAGGGTGGTCTGGAGTTCGTGCCCCGCCAGATCGTGCCCAACGGAGACCCGTCGTGACCACACCGTCCGAGCCCGCCGACCTCGTCGTCGCGCTCAACTACTACTCGCCGTACGTCAGCGGCCTGACCGAGACGGCGCGCGTGGTGGCCGAGGGCCTCGCCGAACGTGGGTTGCGGGTCACGGTCGTCACGGCACGGCACGACAAGGAGCTCGCCCCCCGCGAGCGGCTCCGGGGCGTGGAC
The DNA here is from genome assembly GCA_964252095.1 of uncultured Jatrophihabitans sp. Lineage (GTDB taxonomy): Bacteria > Actinomycetota > Actinomycetes > Mycobacteriales > Jatrophihabitantaceae > CAXUNA01. The sequence continues at coordinate 8,389 of CAXUNA010000100.1, forward strand.
GTCATCCGGACACCCGTGGTGGCGCGGATCGGCAAGGGCACCATCAGCCCGACCCTGCCGCTCACGATCGCCCGCGCGGCCCGGGGCGCCGGCGTGCTGAACCTGCACATGCCGATGCTCGAGGCGGGGCCCGTGGCGCGGCTGGCCCGCCGGACCCCGCTCGTCGCGACCTACCAGTGCGACGTCGCACTGCCTCCGGGCCGACTCAACGACCTGCAGGTCACCGCGATGGACGCGTCGTCGCGGGTCGCCCTGCGCCGCGCCGTGGCGGTCGTGCCCTCGAGCGAGGACTACGCCCGATCGTCTCGGGTGTGGAACGCGATGGCCGGTCGGCTCGAGGTCATCTCGCCGCCCGCGCAGGACCGACGCGGTGGCTCCCCGGTGTTCCGGGAGACCGCGGGCCTGCACGTCGGGTTCCTCGGGCGGATCGTCGAGGAGAAGGGCCTCGAGTACCTCGTCGAGGGGTTCCTCGCCGCCGCCGGTCCCGACGACCGGCTGCTGATCGGCGGCGACCACTCGAAGATCGCGGGTGGCAGTGTCATCGACGTGGTCCGCGCCCGCACCGCGGGCGACCCCCGCGTCCGGTTCCTGGGGTTCGTCGCCGACGACGCCCTCGACGACTTCTACGCCTCGCTCGACGTGTTCGCCCTGCCGTCGGTGAACTCGCTGGAGGCGTTCGGCATCGTGCAGGTCGAGGCGATGATGGCGGGTGTCCCGGCCGTCGCCCCCGCCCGCGCCGGGGTGCGCACACCGGTGCAGGCCACGGGCTTCGGACTGGTGGTGCCGCCCCGCGATCCCGCGGCGATCGCCGAGGCGCTGCGCCGGCTGAAGGCCGATCCGCCCGACCGCGCGGCGGGTGGGAGCCGCGCTCGCGAGCTCTACGGCGCGGAGACCACCGTCGACCTCTACGAGCGGTTGTTCCGGCGGGTCCGCGCGTGAACCGGTGAGAGCCCGCGGGATCGGCGTCGTCGGCGTCGCACTCGTCGTGGCGGGACTGGTCGTCAACGTCTACCTCGCCGTCGTCGCCCGGTACGTCAGCCCGGCCGACTACGCCTACTTCGGCGCGTTCTGGTCACTCGCCCTGCTCGCGGGCTTCGGGGTCTTCCTGCCAATCGAGCAGGTCCTGGCGCGGGAACTGCCCGCCGCGGCCGATCGCCGCGCGGCGCTCCGCGCCACCCTCCGCCCGGCGGGCGTGCTCACCGCGACCGAGCTGCTGGTCACCGCCGCCCTCTCGCCGGTGCTGGGGGCTGCGACCGGCCACGACGCCGTCGTGCTCGTCGCGGTCGGGGCCA
>CAXUNA010000101.1:0-9660 GCA_964252095.1 uncultured Jatrophihabitans sp.
GCGTCGTCGGCCTCGTCCGCGCCGCCGGCGACGCAGGTCCCCCAGAGCCGGGCCTGCGCGACCGGGAGGTCGACGCCCTGCTGCTCGAGGAACAGCCGGCCGACGAGGTCCTCGACCCGGCTGATGTAGTCGGCGACCATGTCCTCGCCACGCGGCCGCGGAGCGTTGCGTCCGCCGCCGAGCGCGCCCTCGAGCATCGGGTACGCGACGACGAAGCGGTACAGCTCCGGGTTGCGCTCGAGCACGAGGAAGAAGGCGTCGACCCCGGCGCGGACCCGCTCACGCGGATCCACCTCGTCGGTGGTCGCGGCGGAGATCTCCACCAGCAGCTCGTCGGCCACCCGGCCGCCGACGGCGCGGTAGAGGTCGGACTTGTCGGTGAAGTAGCGGTAGATCACCGGCTTGCTGGTGTGCGCCTCGGCCGCGATCTGGTCCATGCCGACGCTCGCGCCGTGCCGGCGGACCGCCACGATGGTGGCGTCGATGAGTTCGTCACGGCGCGTCGCCCGGTGGTCGGCCCAGCGGGCCCGGCGGCCGTCGGCCGGGCTGCGACGGTCGTCTGCGTCACCTCGCATGTAACTCACGGTATCAGATACTCTGAGTGTCGGACACTCGCACGGTAGGTTGCCCCCTCTCCCCGGCGGGGAGGAATTCTTCCGCCCGCGCGGGTACTTCCAGCAGTTGTTCCCATCCTGGCCCCGCTCCACCAGCCTCGCCCCACAGATGCACGGAAGGACCACACCCGGTGCCCGAGACAACGCAGACCCCGCGCCAGGCCGCGATCATCGGCGGCAACCGCATCCCGTTCGCGCGGTCGAACGGCAGGTACGCCCACGCGTCGAACCAGGACATGCTCACCGCAGCGCTCGACGGCCTCGTCGCCCGCTTCGGCCTGCAGGGTGAGCGCCTCGGCGAGGTCGCCGCCGGCGCCGTCCTCAAGCACGCCCGCGACTTCAACCTCACCCGCGAGTCCGTCCTCGGTTCCGCGCTCGCCTCCACCACCCCCGCCTACGACGTCCAGCAGGCGTGCGGCACCGGGTTGGAGACGACGATCCTGGTCTCGAACAAGATCGCGCTCGGCCAGATCGAGTCCGGCGTCGCCGGCGGCACCGACACCACGTCCGACGCGCCGATCGCGGTCGGCGAGGACCTCCGCGAGGTCCTGCTCGACCTCAACCGGGCGCGCAGCCTGGCCGACCGGCTCAAGGTCGCCACCCGGTTCCGCCCCGGCCAGGTCAAGCTCGACATCCCGGTGAACTCCGAGCCGCGCACCGGCCTCGCGATGGGCGAGCACCAGGCCATCACCGGCGACGAGTGGGGCATCTCCCGCGAGGCGCAGGACGAACTCGCCGCGGCGAGCCACGTCCACCTCGCGGCGTCGTACGACCGCGGTTTCCAGGACGACCTCGTCACGCCGTTCCTCGGGCTCACCCGCGACAACAACCTGCGGGCCGACTCCACCGTCGAGAAGCTGGCGAAGCTCAAGCCGGCGTTCGGCAAGCGGCTCGAGCACCCCACCATGACGGCCGGCAACTCCACGCCGCTCACCGACGGCGCCTCGACCGTCCTGCTCGGCTCCGACGAGTGGGCCGCCGCCCACGACCTGCCGGTGCTCGCGCACCTGGTCGACGCCGAGACCGGCGCGGTCGACTACATCCACGGCGACCGCAAGGACGACGGCCTGTTGATGGCGCCGGTCTACGCGCTGCCGCGGCTGCTGGACCGGGTCGGGATGAAGCTGCAGGACTTCGACTTCTACGAGATCCACGAGGCGTTCGCCTCCACCGTGCTGACCACGCTCAAGGCGTGGGAGGACGAGTCGTTCTGCGAGAAGCGGCTCGGCCGGCCCGCGTTGGGCTCGATCGACCGCTCCAAGCTCAACGTCACCGGTTCCTCGCTCGGCGCGGGCCACCCGTTCGCCGCCACCGGTGGCCGGATCGTGCCGGTGCTCGCGAAGCTCCTGCACGAGAAGGGCACGGGCTCGCGGGGTCTCATCTCCATCTGCGCCGCCGGCGGCCAGGGTGTCGTCGCCATCCTCGAAGGAGCCTGAGCCATGTCCGACCGTTACAGCGATTTCGCGAACTCGTCGATCGGCAAGCAGGTCACCGGCCGGCTGGGCCTTCCCCGGCCGACCGTCCTGCGCCGCTTCGTCCCCGGTCAGGCCATCACCCCGGGGCCGGTGTTCGTCGGCGCCGTGGGCCCGACCTCCGACCTCGAGACCGTCCTCAAGCGCGCCCGGGTGCCCGAGGTCGTCACCCACGAGGGCGAGGGCGGCAAACTCGGCGCGATCGTGGTCGACGCCACCGGTGCGGCGGCGCCCACCGACCTGCACGCGGTCTACGCCGTGCTGACCGCGAACCTGCGCGCACTGTTGCCCAGTGCACGCGTCATCGTGATCGGCCGCCAGGCCACCTCCGACGACGAACCCGCCGTCGCCGCGACCCGGCAGGCCGTCGACGGCCTGGTCCGGTCCCTGGCGAAGGAGACCCGCCTCGGCGCCACGGTCAACCGGCTCGAACTGGTCGGCGACCTGCCGGTCGACTCCACCGCGGTGGAGTCCGCGCTGCGGTTCCTGCTCTCGGGCAAGTCCGCGTACGTCGACGGCCAGCCGGTCGTCATCGGCCCCGACGACGCCCCCGCGCCCGCCTCGTGGGACAAGCCGCTCGAGGGCAAGGTCGCCGTGGTCACCGGAGCCGCCCGCGGCATCGGCGCGGCCATCGCCACCACGCTCGCCCGCGACGGCGCCACCGTGGTGTGCGCCGACCTCCCGCTCGCGGGCGAGAACCTCGCCAAGGTCGCGAACCGGATCGGCGGCAGCACGATGCAGCTCGACATCACCGCCGAGGGCGCCCCGCAGCTGCTCGTCGACCACCTGCGTGAACGGCACGGTGGGGTCGACGTCATCGTGCACAACGCCGGCATCACCAAGGACAAGCTGCTCGCCAACATGAAGCCCGAGCAGTGGGACGCCGTCATCGCGGTCAACCTGTCCTCGCAGCTGCGCATCAACGCCGCCCTCATCGAGTCGGGCGTACTCCACCCGCAGTCGCGGATCGTGTCGCTGAGTTCCACCACCGGGCTCGCCGGCAACCGCGGCCAGACCAACTACGGCGCGACCAAGGCCGGCATCCTCGGCATGGTCCGGGCCACCGCGCGACAGCTGAGCCCGACGCAGTCGACGATCAACGCCGTGCTGCCGGGGCTCATCGACACCGACATGATCCGCACCATGCCGCTGGCCACCCGCGAGGTCGCCCGCCGGTTGAACTCGCTGCAGCAGGCGGGGCTCCCGTCCGACGTCGCCGAGGGTGTCGCCTGGCTGGCCTCGCCCGGTGCGGGCGCCGTGAACGGCCAGTTCCTGCGGGTGTGCGGCCAGAACATGCTGGGCGCGTGAGCGCGGTCACGCGCGCGGCGCCGTTGCCGGTGCTGTTCGCCAAGGCCGTCGTCACCTCGCGGTTCGGCGGGTCGACGCTGCCGGCCGACGGCGGCCGGCTGACGCTGGAATCCGTTGCTCTGGACAACGTTCGGCTCGACGACTACCAGAAGGTCTGCGGTTTCCGGGTCTCCGACGTCGTCCCGTCGACGTTCCTGCACGTTCTCGCGTTCCCGCTCGCCACCGAGATCATGGCGTCGCGGCAGTTCCCGTTGCCGCTGGTCGGACTCGTGCACGTGGAGAACCGGATCGAGCAGGTCCGGCCGGTGCGCCGGGGCGAGCAGGTCACCCTCGACGTCCACGCGGCCGACCTCCGGCCGCACCGGGTCGGGCGGCAGGTCGACCTCGTCACCGCGGGGCGGGGCGGCGACGACGTGGGGAGGCGCGAGGTCAGCACCTACCGGCGGCGCGAGAAGAGCTCGGGCGGATCGGACGGGTCGAGGCCGGCCGGTTCCGCCGCCGACCACGCGCCCGCCGCCCCGGTGGCCGAGGTGCAGTGGCGGTTGCCCGCCGGCACCGGCCGTCGCTACGCCGGGGTCTCCGGCGACGTGAACCCGATCCACATGTCGAACCTGTCGGCCAAGGCGCTCGGCTTCCCGCGGGCGATCGCGCACGGCATGTACGTCGCCGCCCGCACGATCTCGGCGCTGGAGTACCGCCTGCCGGAGACGTACGTGCACGAGGTCTCGTTCAAGAAGCCGGTGTTGCTGCCTGCAACGGTCCGCTTCGCGGCCCGCCCGGTCGAGGGCGGCTGGGACCTCGCCGTCGACGACGTGCGCAAGCCCGTCCCCCACCTGACCGGCTCACTGCTCGCCTCCTGAACGGCTCGCCGCCCGGTCGACGGTGACGGCCCGCGCCAGTTCCGGCGAATCCGCCAGCTCGTCGGCGAGCTCGTCGGCCACCAGCGCGGCGGCGGGTGAGGCGAGCAGCGTCCGGACCGCGGCGACCCGCCGCTCCCACCGGCGATGGACGTCGTCGGCCGGGTCGACCAGCAACCCGCGCGACGGCTCGTACCGGGGACCGAGCGCGAGGATGCCCAGCACCGTCGAGGCACCCAGCCGGGGGTCGGTCGCGAGCAACGCGGTCAGCGCCGCCGCGGTCGCGGCCGGCGAGCTGCCGGTCGACTCCGCGATCTCGACCCACCTGACGGCGTCAACCGGGTCGGTCACCCGTGCTCGGGCGTCGGGGCGCTGTCCAGCCAGGCGGCGAACGCTTCGAACCCGGTGGGGCGGCCGAGGAAGTCCGCCACGAGGTCGGCGGCGTCGCGGGAGCCGCCGGGTACCAGCACCTCGTCGCGGTAACGGGCGGCGACGCCCGGCGCGAGCAGGTCGGCCCGGTCGAACCGGGAGAACATGTCCTTCGCGATGACCAGGCTCCACATGTACGTGTAGTAGCCGGACGAGTAACCGCCGAGGTGACCGAACGACGCCTCGAAGTGCGTGCCCGGCATCGGGTCGACGGGCGAGTACCGCGTCTGCAGCGCCTCGACCGCACCCGTGAGGTCCGCCGGCCGGTCGCGGTGCAGCAGGTACGAGACCGCGGCGTAGAAGATCTGGGTGCGCACGAAGATCCCGTTGCCGAACTCGTCGGCCGCCCGCATCCGTTCCACCAGGTCGGCGGGGATCGGCGTGCCGTCGGCGTCGGCGGCGAAGGTCTGCAGGACAGCCGTGTCCCACGCCCACTCCTCGAGCATCTGCGACGGCGCCTCGACGAAGTCCCACTCGGTGGCCACGCCGGAGAACCGCGCCCACCGCTGGTCGCCGCCGAGCACGTGGTGCAGCAGGTGGCCGAACTCGTGGAACAGCGTGACGACGTCGTCGTGCTCCATCAGCCCGCGCGGGAAGTTGCAGACCAGCGCGCCCTCCGGCAGTTGGCGGTCGTGCAGGCCGACGGCGAGGTCGAACTGCGCGGCGTGCTTGTACTTGCCCTCCCGCGGGTGCAGGTCCAGCCGGATCCGGCCGACCACCACGCCGTCGCGGACGACGTCGTGGGTGACGACGTCCTCGTGCCACGACGGCACGTCGACCGCCACGTACTCCACGCCGAACAACCGGCCGGTGACCTCGAGCAACCCCGTGCGCACCGCGGAGAAGTCGAAGTAGCGGCGGACCTGCTGGGCGTCGACGTCGTACTGCTCGCGGCGCACGACCTCCTGGTAGAAGCCGAGCTGCGAGGTGTCGAAGCCGGTCGCGGCCGGGTCGTCCCGCTTCATCCGCTCGACGAGCACCGCCCGGTCGCGGGTGGCGGCGGGAAGGGCGGCGTCGGCGAGCCGGGTGATGAACTCGTCGATCGCGGCGCCCGTCCCGATCATCTTGACCTCGGCGTCGAAGTCCGGCCAGCTCGCGAACCCCAGGAGGGTCGCCTGCTCGGCCCGCAGGTCGAGCATCTCGTGCAGCGTGGCCTCGTTGTCCGGCCACGCCCGGTTGAGGAACTCGAGCGCGAGCGACCGTCGGGCGTCGGCGTCGGTGGCGAAGGTCCGGAACGGCAGGTAGTCGGGGTAGTCGGTGGTGATCGTGACGAGACCGTCGTCGCCGGGCGGGTGTTCCTCGACGTAGTCGGCGGGTAGGCCCGCAAGCTGCTCGGGACGCAGTTTCACGCTGCGGACGTCGTCGCGGATCCGCCGGCTGAAGTCCTGGTCCACCACCGTGAGCCGCTGCGAGATCTCGCGGAGTCGCGTGCGGTCCGCCTCGGACGACGCCACACCCGCCCGGCGGAAGTCGCGCAGCACGTACTCGTGCAACCGGGCCGCCTCGTCGCCGAGGGAGGCGACCGCCGCGGCGTCGACGGCCTGCACCGCCTCGTACAGGTCCTGGTCGAGGCTGCGATCGGTGCTCACGGCATCGATCCGCTGGGCGAGGTCCTCGGCGAGCGAGCGCAGGGCGTCGTCCGGGTGGACCTCGGACAGCACGCTCGCGAGCGAACCGGCGTCACGCAGTGCGGTGTCGGTGTCGTTCCACCGCTCCAGCACCGCGGCACCCGTCACCCCGCCGGACCTGATCTCCCCGAGAGCGGCCGCGACCAGCGCGAGCCGCTCCTCGACCTGGGCGGTCAGCCACCCGGTCCAGTCGGTGGTGGGCAGGTCGAGCGGCGCGCGTGTGGACACGGGGTCGACGCTACCGACTCCGGATCAGGCGCGGATCTCCCCGACCAGTTCCTCCAGCACGTCCTCCATCGCGACCACGCCGACGGTCTCACCGGTCTCGGCGTCGCGAGCCCGCACCAGGTGCGATCCCTCGGCGCGCATCGACTCCAGGACCGAGCGCAGCGACTGGTCGCACCGCACGTCGGGCAACCGCCGGACGAGGGCGTCCGGCAGGGCGGCGTCGCGCTCGGCGATCGTGAGGACGTCCTTCACGTGGACGTAGCCGACCATCTCGCCCTCACGGACGAACGGGAAGCGCGAGAAACCGCTGGCCACGGCGAGCATCTCGACGCCGTCGGGGGTGACGCCCGGGCCGACGGTGAGCAGTTCGGCCACCGGCAGCACCACCGCGGACGCCGTGCGGTCCTCGAACGAGATCGCGCCCTCGAGCAGCTCGCGGTCGTCCTGCTCGAGCAGGCCCTCGCGGTGCGACTCGGCGACCATGCCCGCCACCTCGTCGCGGGTGAACACGCTCGCGACCTCGTCCCGGGCCGTGACCCCCACCAGCCGCAGGCTGTGGTTGGCGATCCAGTTGAACGTCGCGATGATCGGCTTGAGGCCGGTGACGACGCCGGCGAGCGGCGGACCCAGCCACAGTGCCGACTTCTCCGGCGCGGCCAGGGCGATGTTCTTCGGCACCATCTCGCCGATGACGACGTGCAGGATCGTCACCAACCCCAGCGCGATGACGAACGCGATGGGGTGCACGAAGCCCTCGGGCACGTGGATCGCCTCGAAGACCGGTTCGATGAGGTGGGAGATCGCCGGCTCGGACAGCGAGCCCAGCAGCAGGGAACAGACGGTGATCCCGAGCTGCGCCCCGGCGAGCATCAACGAGACCCGCTCCATGGCGTGCAACGTCGTGGCCGCGCGGCGCGAACCCCCGTCGACCATCGGCTCGATGATCGAACGGCGTGCCGAGACCAGGGCGAACTCGGCGCCGACGAAGAACCCGTTCCCGAGCAGGAGCACCAGGGTGAGGGAGACGCCGATCCAGTCAGGCATCGTCGTCACCCACCGTGTCGTCGTCGCTGATCGGTGCAGCGTGCAACACGTCGATGCGCAGGCCGTCGAGGGAGCGCACGGTCCACCGCACCCGGTCGACGTCCACGTGGTCGCCGACGTCGGGCATGGCCTGGAACGCCGCGAGGAACATGCCGGCGACCGTCGCCCACTCGCCGCGCTCGACCTGCAGCCCGGTGGCCTGCTCGACCTCGTCCGGGCGCAACGCGCCGGGCACCCGCCAGCCGTCGCCCTCGGCGAGGACGCCGTCGACGTCGTCCTGGTCGGAGACGCCCGGGAGGTCGAACTCGTCGCTGACCTCACCGACCAGTTCCTCGACGAGGTCCTCCAGCGTCACGATGCCGTCGGTGCCGCCGTACTCGTCGATGACGATCGCCATCTGCAACCCGCGTTCCTGCAACGCGTCGAGCAGGGCGCCGGCCGGCAGCGTCGAGGGGACGACGACCGGTTCGACCATCACCTCGCGCACCAGCACCTCACCGCGGCGGTCGCGCGGCACGGCGAGGGCGGCCTTGAGGTGCACGAGACCCACGACGTCGTCGACGTCCTCGCCGTTCACGGGGAAACGGGAGTGGCCGCTCGCGGCGGCGCGCTCCACGACGACGCCGACCGGTTCGTCGGCGTCGACGGCGACCACCCGCACCCGCGGGGTCATGGCGTCGGCGGCGCGGCGGTCCCCGAACACGATGCTGCGGGTGAGCAGCGTGGCCGTGTCGCTCTCCAGCGCGCCCTCGGCCGCCGAGTGCCGCACCACGGACAGCAGCTCGTCGGCCGTCCGCGCCGAGGCGAGCTCCTCCTTGGCCTCCAGGCCGAACCGGTGCAGCAGCCCGTTCGCGAACGAGTTGAGCACCCGGATCGGTCCGTGGATCGCGGTGGTGAAGATCCGGATCGGCGCCTGCACCGCGTAGGCCGTCGCGATGGGCGCGGCGATCGCGAGGTTCTTGGGGATCAGCTCGCCGAGGATCATCGTCACCCCGGTCGACACGACGAGCGCGATGACCACCGCGATCGGCGAGACGGCGCCCTCGGGGATCCCGATCGACTCCAGGGGTCCCTCGATGAGCTGCCCGATCGCGGGCTCGGCCAGGAAGCCGATGGCGAGGTTGGTGACGGTGATGCCGATCTGCACACCGGCGAGCTGGGTCGACAGCGACGTCAGGGCGACGAGCGTGCCCTTGGCGCGCCGGTCACCCGCCTCGGCCGCCTTCTCGACGGCCCGGCGGTCGACCGCGAGCAGCGCGAACTCGCCGGCCACGAACACGCCGCACGTCGCGACCAACGCGAGCGCGGCGACGAGCAGGAGGACGGCGATCAACGCAGGAGCCTGGGTCTCATGTGTGGGTGGCGACCTCGTGCGCCACGTGGGAGGCCGGTTCGAGCTGGAAGGTCGAGTGCTCGACGTCGAAGTGGCCGTGCAGGCAGGACTGCAGCAGGTCGAGCAACTGCGGGGCGTGGCCGTCGCGGAAGCAGGTGTCGTCGACCACGACGTGCGCGGTGAGCACCGGCAGGCCGGACGCGACCAGCGAGGCGTGCAGGTCGTGGACCGCGTGGACGTGGGGGGTCTCGAGGATGTGCCGCCGGACCTGGTCGAGGTCGATGTCGCGCGGGGCCGACTCCAGCAGGACGTCGACGGTCTCGCGCAACAGCTTCACCGTGCGCGGCACGATGAGCACGCCGACCAGGATCGAGACGACGGCGTCGGCACGCTGCCACCCGGTGGTCGCGACCACGATCGCGGCGACGATGACCGCCGCCGAACCGAGCGCGTCGTTGACGACCTCGAGGAACGCCGCGCGGAGGTTGAAGGTGTCGCGGCCCGCGCGCAGCAGGACCGCGCCCGCGACGAGGTTGCCGAGCAGTCCGATGACACCGAACAGCAGCATCGCGCCGGACACGATGTGGGGCGGGTCGGCGAGCCGGCGGATCCCCTCGACGAGTACGAAGATGCCGACCGCGAGCAGCACGGCCGCCTGCACCGCGGCGGCCAGCACCTCGGCCCGGCGGTACCCCCAGGTGCGGCGGGTCGTGGCGGGCCGGCGCGCGAGCAGGGCGGCGCCGAGGG
>CAXUNA010000102.1:0-9644 GCA_964252095.1 uncultured Jatrophihabitans sp.
GTGGTGCGGGGTGCGGGGCGGGCGCTCAGCGCTCGCCGGTGCGGCCCTTCGGCTTCACCATGCGGACCGGGCCGCCGGCCGTCGCGCCCGCGGTGGGGTCGACGACCTCGGTGGTCTCGACCGTCGGCTCGAGGACGACGTGCTTCGGTGCCTCGCGCACGGCGGCCAGGGCCCACTCGACCTCGACGCCCGGCGCGATCTCGAGCTGGACGGTGTCGGCGGTGCTGCCGTCGTTGTCCTCGCCGATCGCGGTGATCGTGCCGTGCAGGCCGGCCGTGGTCATGACCCGCGTGCCGACGACGAGCGAGTTGCGGCGCTCCACGTCGGCAGCGGCGCGCTTGGCCTTGCTGCGGTTGCTGAAGAACACCATCACCAGCAGCAGGGCGCCGATGACGATCAAGGGGGCGAAAGAGCCCATGGTGATCCTTCCGGTCTTCGTTCGGGACGGCCGGTCCGCAGGCGCGGCGGGACGGTCGGTGGACGACCCACCTGCCGACAGGCCGACAGGACGCGGAGCCCGCCACGCCAGGAGGGCGGCAGGACAGCGCCCGCGAGTGTAGGGGACGCAGCGAGGAGAGGCGCCCGAACCGCCTCAGACCGGCCCGTCGGGGCGGCCCTCGGGATCGGCCTCGCCGTCGAGCGTGAACAGGCCGGGAGCGACGGAACCGGCGGTGGGGGTCGACGGCGGCGCGAGTCCCAGGTGTCGCCATCCGGCCGGCGTGGCGACCCGTCCGCGGGCGGTGCGGGCGAGCAGGCCGGCCCGCACCAGGAAGGGTTCGGCGACCTCCTCCACGGTCTCCGGCTCCTCCCCGACCGCGACGGCGAGGGTGCCGACGCCGACCGGTCCGCCACCGAACCGCCGCACGAGGGCGTCCAGCACGGCGCGGTCGAGTCGGTCGAGTCCGAGGTCGTCGACGTCGTAGACCGCCAGCGCGGCGTGGGCGATCTCCCGGGTGATGAGGCCGTCGGCCCGCACCTCGGCGTAGTCACGGACCCGGCGCAGCAGCCGGTTGGCGATGCGGGGTGTGCCGCGGGAGCGACCGGCGATCTCGGCCGCACCGTCGTCGTCGAGCGGGACACCGAGCAGGCCGGCCGCGCGGTGCAGGATCGTGACGAGGTCGTCGTCGTCGTAGAAGTCGAGGTGGGCGACGAAGCCGAACCGGTCGCGCAGCGGCCCGGTGAGCAGACCCGAGCGGGTGGTGGCGCCGATGAGCGTGAACGGCGCGAGCTCGAGCGGGATCGCGGTGGCGCCGGGGCCCTTGCCGATCACGACGTCGACCCGGAAGTCCTCCATCGCCATGTAGAGCAGTTCCTCGGCGGGCCGGGCGATGCGGTGGATCTCGTCGACGAACAACACCTCCCCCTCCGACAGGCTGGTGAGGATGGCCGCGAGGTCGCCCGCCCGCTCGATGGCCGGGCCGCTGGTGATGCGGATCGGCGCACCGAGTTCGGCGGCGATGATCAGCGCCAGGCTGGTCTTGCCGAGACCGGGCGGACCGGACATCAGGACGTGTTCGGGTGGGCGGCCGCGGCGCTGGGCGCTCTCGAGCAGCAGCTCGACCTGCTGCCGGACCTTGGGCTGCCCGGGGAACTCGGCGAGCGTCTTCGGCCGGAGCCCGACCTCGGCCTCGCCCTCCGCGGGCAGGACCCGCGGCGTGACGACGTCGTCGGCCTCGGCCCCGGCGGGCGCGGTGAGCCAGTCCGGCTCGTTCGCCATCAGGTCGCCCGGCCGAGCAGCTGGATGGAGCGGCGGAGCACGAGGGCGACGTCCGGTGCGTCGGAGTCCGGGAGGTCGGTCGCGACGGTGTCGAGCGCGGCGGCGGCCTCCTTCCCGGTGAACCCGAGCCCGGCGAGGGCGTGCGCCACCTGGTCGCGCCAGGGCGAGACGGCCGTGACGGGACCACCGGGCAGCACGGCGCGGCTCTCGGCGGCGTCGGAGCCATCGATCGAACCGATCCGGTCGCGCAGTTCCAGGACGATCCGCTCCGCGCTCTTGCGGCCGATGCCCGGCACCTGCACGAGGGTCGCGTAGTCAGCCGTGGCAACCGCCCGCCGGACCTCACGGGGCACCAGCACCGCGAGGATGGTCTGGGCCAGCCGCGGCCCGACGCCGTTGGCGGTCTGCAGCAGTTCGAACAGCGCGCGCTCGTCGTCGTCGGCGAAGCCGAACAGCGTGAGCGAGTCCTCCCGGACGATGAGGCTCGTCGCGAGGCGGCCCTGCTCCCCCACGCGCAACCGGGCGAGGGTGCCGGGCGAGCACGACACCGCGATGCCGAAGCCGCCCATCTCGACGACCGCCGTGTCCGGCCCGATGGCCGTGACGGTCCCCCGCACGCTCGCGATCACGCCGACCTCCCCGTCGTGGCTGCCAGGTTCCGGGCTGTCACCGCATCCTCCCGGAGGCGGTGGGCGCTGCGGCGCCAGATCGCGCATATGGCCAGCGGGTGGGCGTCGGCAGCGTCGGCGGGCTTCGGGGCCTCGTCGAGGGCGAGCAGCCGGGTGACCATCGTCGTCACCTGCGCCTTGTCCGCGCGCCCGGACCCCGTCACGGCGGCCTTGACCTCGCTGGGCGTGTGCAGCGCGACCGGCACCCCGGCCCGCGCCGCGGCGACCACCGCGAGCCCCGCCGCCTGGGCCGTGCCCATCACCGTGCGGACGTTGTGCTGCGCGAACACCCGTTCCACGGCGACGAGGTCGGGCTTCATCGCGGCCACCGCGTCCTCCAACGCCTGCGCGACGATCAGCAACCGCTGGTCGAACGGCAGGTCGGGCGCGGTGCGGACGACGCCCACCCGCACGCACCGCAGCTGCTGCCCGGGCGCGCCCTCGACCACGCCCACGCCGCACCGGGTGAGGCCGGGGTCCACGCCCAGGACACGTATCGAACGCACGTTCCAGACCGTAGGGGGCGACGCGCGACGGGGCGGTGAGGCGCGCCGCGCCGGTCCCGCCCGGCGGTTGACAGGCGACGTCCACGTGCGCCGCCTACGGTGGCGCGGTGTCCGACCTCTACCGCCGCGTGGCCGGAGCGCCCCGCACCCGCCGGCAGGCGCTCACGCCGAGCCCGGTGTTCGTGCTGTTCGTGGCGCTCACCGTCGTCGGCGGGGTGGTGGCCGCCGAGGGCGACTCGCTCCGCACGATCGGCGTCGGGGTGTTCCTGTTCGTCGTCGCGGGCTGGGTCGTGTCGCTGTCCCTGCACGAGTTCGCCCACGCCGTCGCGGCCTACCGCGCGGGCGACACCGACGTGTTGTCCGCGGGCTACCTCACGCTGAACCCGCTGCTCTACGGCCACCCGATCTTCTCGGTGGTGCTGCCGGTCGTGTTCGTCATCGCCGGCGGCATCGGCCTCCCGGGCGGCGCGGTCTACCTGCACAAGCACCGGTTCCGCTCGAAGGGTCTGGCGAGTGCGGTGTCGCTCGCCGGGCCCGCGGTGAACCTGGTCCTCGCGGCGGTGCTACTGATCCCGGTCGCGGGCCACGGGCCGGTCGGCACGAACACGTTCGGGTTCATCTCGATCGGCCGGGGCGAGGGGCTGTGGGCGGGCCTCGCGTTCCTCGGGTTCCTGCAGGTGACGGCCGCGATCCTCAACCTGCTGCCGATCCCGGGGCTCGACGGCTGGGGCGCGCTCGAACCCTGGCTCAAGCGGGAGACGACCGAGGCGGCGCAGCGGTTCGCGCCGTTCGGGATGATCGCGGTGTTCGCCGTGCTGTTCGTCCCGCAGATCAACAGCGCGTTCTTCGACCTCGTCGACGCGATCGCCGGCCTGACCGGCGTCCCGGACGGCGCGTCCGACGTCGGTCGGCAGCTGTTCCGGTTCTGGACCCTGCAAGGCTGAGCGCATGGCTTCCGTCTTCAGCAGGATCATCGCCGGTGAGCTGCCCTCGCGTGCGGTCTACGCCGACGATCAGGTCGTCGCGTTCCTCTCCATCGCCCCGCTCACCCTCGGCCACACGCTCGTCGTGCCGCGGGCCGAGGTCGACCAGTGGGAGTCGATCGACCCCGCGCTGTGGACGCGGCTGTCCACGGTCGCGCAGGAGGTCGGGCGGGCCGTCCGGACGGCCTTCTCCCCCGAACGCGTCGGCATCGTGGTCGCGGGGTTCGAGGTCCCGCACGTCCACGTGCACGTCTTCCCCACCGACGACATGGCCGAGTTCGACTTCTCCCGGGCCGCACCGCGTCCCGACGCCGAGATGGACGACGCCGCCGCCCGCCTCCGGTCCGCGCTCGGGGCGTCGGCGGTCGACTCGCTCTGATCCTCAGCGCAGGGCGGCCGGCCCGGTCGTGACGAGATGACGACGCAGGGCGGCGACCGGCGGGGCGAGGGCGCGCTCACGCGCCCAGACCAGGGCGATCGTGCGCACCGCGCCCTTGTCGAGCAGCGGGACCTCGACGGTGCCCGGCCCGGCCGTCCCCGTGGGCAGGACGGTCACGCCGAGGCCGGCCGCGACCAGGCCGGAGACGGTCGTGAGCTCGTCGGACTCGAACGCGTACCGCGGCACGACGCCCGCCGCCCGCAGCAGGTCGTCGGTGAGGGTCCGGACCCCGAACCCCGGCCGCATCGTCACGAGCGGATCGGCGGCCAGATCGAGGACCGACACCGCGTCGCGGTCGGCGAGGGGGTGATCGGTCGGGACGGCCGCCACGAGCGGCTGCCGGGCGAGGGTCCGCGTGCTCAACCGGCCGTGACGCGGTGGTGGCGACACCAGTCCGAGATCGACGTCGCCCGCGGCGACCGCGTCACTCACGCGGTCCGCGCCGTCCTGCAGCAGCCGGACGGTGACGTCGGGGTGGCCGTCGCGGAACGACCGCAGCATCCGGGGAACGGCCGTCGGCCCCATGCTGTGCAGGAACCCGAGGACCACCGTGCCGCGGGTGGCGTCGACCTCCGCGCGGACGACGTCGACACCGGCGGCGATCTCGGCCAGCGCACGCTCGGCGTAGCCGGCCAGCACCCGACCCTGCCGGGTCAGGCGCACCCCGCGACCGTGCCGCTCGAGCAGGGCGACGCCGAGGTCGGAGGCCAGCCGGGTCAGGACGCGGCTCACGGTGGGTTGCGGCATCCCCAGTGACTCGGCGGCGCGACTGACGTGCTCGTGCCGCGCGACGGCGACGAACACCTCGAGCCCCGCGGCCAGCCCGGCCGTCTCATGCACCATCGCATCGATCATGCCGCACCACCGTCATGGCTGCATGGATCGCGTCGACCTACCGTGGTCCACGTGAGCGCCTCCCCCGCGATCGGCCGACCGGGTACCGACGACCCGATCGACGCGGTCGCCGCCGCCGAGCCGACCCGTCGCGAGCTGCGGCGGCTCGAGATCGCGATGCTCGGTGCGGGGCTCGCGGGCTTCGGGCTCATGTACTGCACGCAGGCGCTGCTGCCGTCGATCGGCGAGACGTTCGGGGTGGGGCCGGCGGCCGCTTCCCTGACCGTTGCACTGACCACCGGTTCGCTCGCGCTGGCCATCGTCCCGATGAGTTCGCTCGCGGAGAGCTTCGGCCGGGCTCGGGTCATGCGCCTCGCACTGGTCGCCGCGTGTCTGCTCACCGCGGCCGGGGCGTTCGCCGCCGCCTTCTGGCAGGAACTCGTGGTGCGGGCGCTCGTCGGCCTCGCGCTCGCGGGCGTCGTCGCGGTGGCGATGGGACACCTCGGTGACGAGGTGCCGCCCCGCGTGGTCGGGACGGCGATGGGGCTCTACGTCTCGGGCAACACCCTCGGTGGGGTGGTGGGTCGGGTGCTGCCCGCCGCCGTCCACAGTGTGGGCAGCTGGCGGGTGGCCGTGCTGGCGATGGCGGGGGTCGCCGCGCTCGCCACGGTGGCGTTCGTGCTGCTGCTCCCGGCTCCGCGGCGGTTCCGCGCCGTCCCGTTCGACGTCCGTTCGCACCTGCGTGCCATCGGCGAACACCTGCGCGACCCGGGCATCCGCCGGCTGTGCCTCACCGCGCTGCTGTTGATGGGCGGGTTCGTCGGGACCTACAACTACCTGACCTACCGCCTCGAGGCCGCACCGTTCGACCTGCCGGCGTCGGCGGGCGGTCTGGTGTTCCTCGCCTATCTCGCGGGCACCGTCACCTCGACGCTGGCCGGCCGTCTCGCCGACCGGCACGGCCGCCGCACCGTGCTGCTGACCTCCACGGCCGTGATGCTCGCGGGGCTCGCCCTCACGGTGCCCGACGTGCTGTGGTGCGTCGTGCTCGGGCTGGTGGTGTTCACCGGCGGGTTCTTCGGCGCCCACAGCACGGCGAGCGGGTGGGTCGCGCGGCGGGCCACCCCCCGCCGGGCGCAGGCGTCGGCGCTGTTCCTCATGGCCGACTACCTCGGATCGAGCCTCGGCGGTTCGCTGCTGGGCCTCGCCTGGAGCGCCGGCGGGTGGCCGCTGACCTCGGGCGCCGCCGCGGTGCTGCTCGTGGCCGCGGCCGTCACGGCGTGGGGTGTGCGGGAGCCGGCCGGCGTTCCAACCGGTGGCCGGTGATCCACGCCGTCGACTTCTCGGTGACCACGGTGTGGAACACCACGCGCAGCACCGCTTCCTGCACCCGACGCCCGACCGGGCCGGGGATCTTCGCACTGCTGCTGCGTGCACCGTTCGCGACGATCTTCTCCACCCGCGGGCGGCGGGCCTGTTCGTACCGCGCGAAGCCCGCCGGACCGTGAGCCGCGAGTTCGCGGCTCAGCACCACGGCGTCCTCCAGGGCCATCGCCGCGCCCTGGCCCGAACTCGGTGACGGGGCGTGCACGGCGTCGCCGACCAGCACGGTGCGCCCGCGCCACCAGGTCGGAACCGTGCGCAGGTCGTAGGTGTTGTCCCCCGCCAGTTCGAGCTGACCCGCCGCGACCAGCGCGGGCCCGGGTCCGGCGTCGTCGGCGACGAGCTCCCGGAGCCACGCGAGCCACGCGGCGTCGCCGGTCACGGCCCGCTCGTCCCGGCTGATCTCCGGCCGCGGCACGTTGACGAACCACACCACGTCACCGTTCGGCAGCGGGTGCGCGCCGAAGAAGCTGCGGTGGCCGAAGACGAAGTTCCAGGCCGCGGGGGCGAGGGCCACGCCGGCCGGGACGTCGGCGGCGCGGGTGATCCCCCCGAAGTTCGTGAGCCCGACGTAACGGGCCGCGGGGGCGGCGGGGTCGACCGCAGTGCGGATCCGGGACCGGACACCGTCGGCGGCGACGAGGACGTCACCGGTGACCGTTGCACCATCAGCCAGTTCCGCGACCACGCCGTCCGTGTCGTCCCGCACGGCCACGACCTCGGCCCCACGACGGATCACCGCCCCGGCCCGCTCCGCCGCCGTGGACACCAGCACCGCCAGCGCCGAGCGCTTCATGGTCAGGGCCACCGTGCCGTCGGCGAGCGGGACCCCGAGCGAGAGCTCACCGAGCAGCCGGCCGGTCGCCCCGAACATCCGGTTGAGCCGGCTCGGGGCGGCGATCGCCCTGACCTCGTCGAGGACCCCGAGCACGTCCAACGCGTCGAGCCCGTTCGGCCCGACGGTGATCCACGAACCCTCGTCGGGGTCGGCCTCGGCGCGGCGTTCCAGCACGACCGCCTCGAGTCCCTGCCGCCGCGCCGCCAGGGCCACCGCCGGGCCCGCCACGCCGCCTCCCACGATCACGACTCGCATGTTGCTAGCCTTTCCCTACGACATCCGGATATTTCGATATTGGAAAGACTAGAGGTTATGGCGACGCGACGTCAACTCGTGGACGAGCTGGGTGCGGCCATGCAGCGGTATCAGCGCAGTGTGCAACTGTTCGACGACACGGTCGGGCGGGCCCTCGGCCTGGGCCCCGCCGACCTGCGCTGTCTGGACTGGCTGGTGGACGGCCCCAAGACCGCGGGCGTGCTCGCCACCGCGACCGGCCTACGCCCGGCGGCGACCACCGCGCTGGTCGACCGGCTCTCGACGAAGGGGCTGGTGGAGCGGGTGCCGAGCGACACCGACCGGCGTCAGGTCCTCGTGCGGATGACCGAGGAGGGCATGCGCGTCACCTACGCGATGTACGCCCCGCTGGTCGAGGAGGGACAGGGGATCTTCGCGCACCGCACGATCGCCGAATTGACGGTGCTGCGCGACGTCCTCGACGAGATGCACGCGCTCACCGAGCGTCACCGCGCCCGGCTGGCGGCCACGCTCTGACGATGCGTCAGCCGACCGGCTCGAGCTCCGCCATGATCTCGTCGGAGACGTCGAAGTTGGCGTAGACGTTCTGCACGTCGTCGCTGTCCTCGAGGGCGTCGATGAGCTTGAAGACCTTCCGGGCGCCCTCGGCGTCGAGCGGGATCTGCACGCTGGGGACGAACGAGGAGTCGGCGGAGTCGTAGTCGATGCCCGCCTCCTGCAGGGCGGTACGGACCGCGACCAGGTCGGTGGCCTCGGACAGCACCTCGAAGCTGTCGCCCAGGTCGTTGACCTCCTCGGCGCCGGCGTCGAGCACGGCGGTGAGGACGTCGTCCTCCTCCAGACCGTCGGTCTTGGCCACGATGACGACGCCCTTGCGGGTGAACAGGTACGCCACCGAACCGGGGTCGGCCATCGCGCCGCCGGAGCGGGTCATGGCGATCCGGACCTCACCCGCGGCGCGGTTGCGGTTGTCGGTGAGGCACTCGATCAGCACGGCCACGCCGTTCGGGCCGTATCCCTCGTACATGATCGTCTGCCAGTCGGCGCCGCCCGCCTCGGCACCCGAGCCGCGCTTGACCGCGCGCTCGATGTTGTCCAGTGGCACCGAGGTCTTGCGAGCCTTCTGGATGGCGTCGTAGAGGGTCGGGTTGCCGTCGACGTCGGGGCCGCCGGTGCGGGCCGCGACCTCGATGTTCTTGATCAGCTTGGCGAACAGCTTGCCGCGCTTGGCGTCGACGACCGCCTTCTTGTGCTTGGTCGTCGCCCACTTGCTGTGTCCGCTCACGCGGCCACCTCCTTCACCATCCGGCAGAAGTACTCGTGCACCCGGGTGTCGCCCGTGAGCTCGGGATGGAACGCGGTCGCGAGCAGGACACCCTGGCGGATCACGACGATCCTACCGGCGGCCGGTCCCCCGACCTCGGCGTCGACGCGGGCGAGCGGCGTCGCGGCCGGCCCGACGTCCTCGACCCACGGCGCCCGAATGAACACGGCGTGCAGCGGACCGCCCTCCACACCGGCCACGACGAGGTCGGTCTCGAAGCTGTCCACCTGCCGGCCGAACGCGTTGCGGCGCACCGTCATGTCGATGCCGCCGATCGTCTCCTGTGCGCCGTCCGGGGCGCCCGGCACGGGCGCGGGGTTCGCGAGCCGGTCGGCCAGCAGGATCATCCCGGCGCAGCTGCCGTAGACCGGCAGGCCGTCACGGACCGCGGCGCGCAGCGGCTCCAGCAGGTCGAAGATGCGGGCGAGCCGGACGATGGTGGTCGACTCGCCGCCCGGGAGCACCAGGCCGTCGACTCGCGCGAGCTCCTCGGGGCGGCGGACGAGCACGACGTCGTCCCCGCACCGCTCGATCGCCCGCCGGTGCTCACGGACGTCACCTTGCAGCGCGAGGATCCCGACGGTCGGCACGACCGGTCAGTCTACGAACGCGGTTGGGCGGGCCCCGCGGGCGGCTGCTGGCCGGTCGGCCACCCGCCGCCGTAGGGCGGCGGCCCCGCGGTGCCGCCGTACGGGGG
>CAXUNA010000103.1:0-9618 GCA_964252095.1 uncultured Jatrophihabitans sp.
CGGGACCCGCCGGCGCCGCGCGTCCGTCCTCGTCGGCGAGCAGGGTGGCGAGCGTGAGGCCGCCGCCGGCCGAGTCGCCGGCGAGGGCGATCCGGTCCGGCGACCAGCCGTCGTCGAGCAGGGCGCGGTAGGCCGCGACCGTCGCGTCGAGCGCCGCGGGGTACGGGTGCTCGGGCGCGAGCGGGTAGTCGAGCGAGTAGACGACCGCTCCGGCGTCACGTGCGAGGTACGCGGTGAGCGACTTGTGGCTCTGCGACGACCCGACCAGGTACGCCCCGCCGTGCAGGTACAGGACCGCGCGCGGGCGCTCGGTGGCCCCGACCGTGATCCGCAACGCGGGCGTGCCGGCGAGTTCGGTGCGCCGTGCAACGGTTCCGTCGGGCGGTGTCCCGGCCCCGCCGAAGGCGTCGAGGTAACGCCGCTGCCACCGCACCGGGATCCGACCACCGAGGCCGGGCCGCTGCGCGCGCACCGCGGTGTTGCGGACCAGCCAGCGCGGCAGATCGAGCTCGGCGGGCTGGAGTCGGCGTCGGGGCGCACCCGGGATCCGGAACATCAGCCGATGCGGGCCGACGAGTACGGCCGCATGCGCTTGACGCTCAGCGCGACGAGGCGCTGGTACCGCGAGCCGAGCACCTTCTGCATGAAGTTGAGCGCGTGGGCGTCGGCCCCGACCAGCACCCGTGCCTTGTTGTGCTCGACGCCCTTGATGATGATCGCGGCGGCCTGCTCCGGCTCCATCTTGGCGAGGTTCTTGTCGAAGAACGAGGCGATCTTGACGGCGTCGAGCCCCTCGGCCGCCCGGCCGTTGCGGGCGATGCCGGTCTTGATGCCGCCCGGGTGCACCGAGGTGACGTTGACCTTGTGGCCCGCGATCAGCATCTCCTCCCGCAACGTCTCGGTCCAGCCGCGGACCGCGAACTTCGCCGCGGTGTACTGGCTCTGCGACGGCGTGGCGAGCAGCCCGAACAGGCTGGAGATGTTGACGACGTGCCCCTCGCCGGACGCGATGAGGTGCGGCAGGAACGACGTCGTGCCGTGGACGACGCCGAAGAAGTTGATCCCCATGACCCATTCCAGGTCCTTGAGCGTCGACTCCGTGACGTCACCGCTGAACGCGACACCCGCGTTGTTGACGACGACGTTGACCCGGCCGAAGTCCTCGGCCACGGCCTTGGCCCAGTCCGCGACGACGGATTCGTTGCTGACGTCGACCTCGTCGGTACGCAGCTTGACGTGGGGACGCGCGGCGCGGACCAGCTCGGCGGTCTCCTCGAGCCCCACGGTGTCGCGGTCGGACAACGCCAGCAGCGAACCCTTCGCCGCGAACCCGAGCGCGAGCGCCCGCCCGATGCCCGATCCCGCGCCGGTGATGGCGACGACCTTGTTCTGCAGCGCGGTCATGCGGCCTGCTCCTTCTCTCCGGCGGTGTTCTGGCTGGACGTGCGGTCGCCGACGGCGACACTGCGGTAACTGCCGAGATCGAACCGTTGCAGCATGCCTCGGAACGTGAAGGTGAAGCCCGGCCACAACGTGGTGTTGTTGCCGTGTTTGTCGTTGTACCAACTGGCGCACTGGCCCGTGGCCCAGACCGTCTTCGCCATGTTCTCCCGGACGCCGCCGATGTACTCCTCGAGCACCTCGGGCCGCAGCTCGAGGCTGTCGAGACCGTGCCGGTCCATCGTGCGGATCGCCTCGATCGTGTAGTTGGCGTGCGCCTCGGCCATCTGCACCATCGAGCTGTGCCCGAGCCCGGTGTTCGGGCCGAGCAGGTAGAACATGTTCGGGAAGCCGGGGACGGTGACGCCCTTGTAGGCGGACATCCCGTGCTCGTCCCAGTACTCGGCGAGTGAGCGGCCGTCCTTGCCGACCACGAGCTGCGCGGTCGGGTTGTCGGTGACGAAGAACCCGGTGGCGACGATGAGCACGTCGATCGGGTGCTCCACGCCGTCGGCGGTGACCACCGCGTGCGGTCGGATCTCCGCGATCGGCTCGGTGATGAGGTCGGTGGTCGGCTTCGCGATCGCCGGGTAGTAGTCGTTGCTGATGAGGATGCGCTTGCAGCCCAGGACGTAGTCCGGCGTCAGCTTCTCCCGCAGCGCCGGGTCCGCGACCGCCCTGTGCATGTGCGCGAGCGGCACCAGCAAGGCCCGCTTCAGGATCGTCGGCGCTTTGACGAACCCGAGCACGCGCGACTCGAGGAACCAGTAGACGCTGGTGCGCATGAGCTTCTGGTAACCCGGGACGTGACGCATGGCGAACCGGGTGAACCGGCCGTAGGGGTGGTCGTTGCGCGGCATGATCCACGGGGGCGTGCGCTGGTAGACGTCGAGGTGGCTCGCGAGTTCTGCCACCTTCGGGACGATCTGGATCGCCGAGGCGCCGGTGCCGATCACTGCGACCCGCTTGCCGGCGAGGTCGACGTCGTGGTCCCAGCGGCTGGAGTGCATGACCGGGCCCGCGAAGCTGTCGATGCCGGTGATGTCGGGCAGCCGCGGCTCGCAGAGGGCGCCGATGCCGAGGGCGAGCACCTTGGCCCGGATGCTGCCGGCGGAGGTCGTGACCTCCCACTCGGCGTCGTCCGCGTCCCACCGGGCGCCGGTCATCTCGACGCCGCCGTAGATGTGGTCGCCCACCCCGAACGTCTCGGTGACGCCCTGCAGGTACCGCTCGATCTCCGGCTGCGGCGAGTACGACGACGACCACTCGGGGTTCAGCGCGAACGAGAACGAGTAGAGCTGGCTCGGGACGTCGCACGCCGCGCCGGGATAGGTGTTGTCCCGCCAGGTGCCCCCGACCGTCGTCCCGCGGTCGATGACCACGACGTCGCGGTAGCCCGCGCCCGTCAACCCGATCACCGTGGCGAGCCCCGAGAAGCCCGACCCGACCACGAGCACGTGGGTCCGCCGGGGCAGCCGCTGCTCGGACTGGAGCTGTTCGCCGTCCGCCTCGACCGAGCGGCCGGGCAACAGCGTGCTGGCGTCGCTGAGGTCCGTCACGCCTGCCAGCTTGCCCACGTGTTGAACCGGAGTCAACAGCTGGTTGAACGTCGTTCAGTAAGCTCGGCGACATGACAGCGGCGAAGCGCCTCCGCCTCCCGCCCGAGGAACGCCGGGCGCAGCTGCTGGAACTCGGCCTGCAGCTGCTGGGCGAACGGACGCTCGACGAGCTGTCGATCGAGGACCTCGCCGACGCCGCCGGCGTCTCGAGGGGCCTGCTGTTCCACTACTTCGCGGGCAAGGCCGACTTCCACCTGCAGGTCGCGCGCGCGGCCGCTGACGACCTCATCGCCCGCACCGAACCCGACCCGGACTGGGCGCCCGAGGAGACCCTGTTGCGCTCGGTCGGCGCGTTCGTCGACTACGTCGTCGACAACCCGCAGGCGTACGTCTCGCTGGTGCGTGGCGCCGGCAGTGGCGACGCCGCCCTGCGCGAGGTCTTCGACCACACCCGCGACCGGTTGGCCCGCCGCACGGTCGACGTCATGACCGGGCTCGGCCTCGAACTGCCCGCGATGGCCCAGCTGGTGGTGCGCGGCTGGATCGCGTTCGTCGAGGACGTCACCGTGAACTGGTGCACCGCGGAGCAGTCCCCGGCCCGCCCGTCGCGCGAGGAGCTGCTCGAGGTGTTGACCCGCGGGCTGCCCGCGCTGGTGATGGGGCTGCCGCTCGAGGTGGTCCTGGCGGACGAGCGGATCGCCGGCGCGACGCCGTGATCGGGGCGCTCCGGTTACGCTGCGCCTCGTGACGGAGTCCGCCTCCTCGTGGACGGAACTCCGGTACACGTCGGCGCAAGCGTTACCGGGACCGGACGGGCTGCGCGACGAGCTCGACGGGATCGTGCTCTGGACCGTCGAGGCCGTCCAGTGCTTCCACGACCGGCCCGAGGAGGTCGTCGCCCGCAGCGACGTCGCGGTCTTCGACCTCGAGTCCGGCCTCGACCTCGCCGCCCCCGCGATGGCCTACGGCGGCGGCATCCGCACGGCGGCCGAGCTGGTGCTGCGACCCGGCGGCTCGTTGCGCCCGGACCTGCCCTACCGCGACGTCGACCGGTTCGTGCTGTTCCAGCAGGTGGTGATCGCGGGCGTCGTGCGGGGCATGGGCCTCGGCGCCACCCTCGCCATCCGCGACCGGATCGCGAGCCGCCACTCGCTGGTGGGGTGCCTGCCGGACCCGCCCGCCGTCATGTCCGACGACCCGGAGTTCTTCCGGGGCGTCCCGGCGGCGATCCGGCAGTTGTGGTGGGACCGCGGTCTGGTGCACCGCGGCGCCGGGCTGTGGCTGCTACCGCCGGACGGACAGGCCCCGGAAAAGACGCGCGCGAACAACTAGGATCTCCGAGCATGTCGATCGATTCCTCGGACACGCTGGTCCCGCCCGCGTTGCAGGTCACCCCGAACCCGCAGCCCCGGACCCCCGAGCAGATCGCGCAGGTACTCAGCAACCCCGGCTTCGGCCGTCACTTCACCGACCACATGGTGCGCATCGACTACGCCGACGGCGCGTGGCAGGCGGGTCAGGTCGTGCCGTACGGACCGCTGCAGCTCGACCCCGCGACGATGGTGCTGCATTACGGCCAGGAGATCTTCGAGGGCCTCAAGGCCTACCGGCACGCCGACGGCTCGGTGCAGACCTTCCGGCCCGACATGAACGCCGCCCGGTTCGCGCGGTCGGCCGGGCGGCTCGGCATGGCCCAGCTGCCGGCCGAGCAGTTCGTGGAGTCCCTGCGCGCGCTCACCGAGATCGACGAGGCGTGGGTCCCCGAGCACGGCGGCGAGGCGGCGTTGTACTTCCGGCCGTTCATGCTCGCCACCGAGGTCGGGCTCGGGGTGCGGCCGTCGAAGTCGTACAGCTACCTGCTCATCGCCTCCCCCGCCGGCGCGTACTTCGAGCGCGGGCCGGAGCCGGTCGTCGTGTGGCTGTCGACCGAGTACACCCGCGCCGCCCCCGGCGGCACCGGCGAGGCCAAGTGCGGCGGCAACTACGCCGCTTCGCTGGTCGCGCAGGCCGACGCCGCGCAGCGCGGCTGCGACCAGGTGGTGTGGCTCGACGCGACCGAGCACCGGTTCGTCGAGGAGATGGGCGGGATGAACCTGTTCTTCGTGTACGGCTCGGGCCCGTCCGCCCGGGTCGTGACCCCCGCGCTCACCGGCACGCTGCTGCCCGGTGTCACCCGCGACTCGCTGCTCACCCTGGCGGCCGAGCTCGGCTACGGCGCCGAGGAGGGCAAGGTCTCGATCGACGACTGGCAGTCCGACGCCGCTTCGGGTGAGCTCACCGAGGTCTTCGCGTGCGGTACCGCGGCCGTCATCACGCCGGTCGGGTTCGTGAAGAGCGCGAACGGTGACTGGACGGTCGGCGACGGCCGCCCCGGCCCGGTGACGCTGCAGCTGCGCGAGCGGTTGCTGGGGCTGCAGAACGGCACGCACCCCGACGAGCACGGCTGGATGCACACGCTCCTGCCCGCCCCGTCGGCCTGAGCGTCGTCCAGCAACCCCGGAACCCGAGTTGATCAAGGACCTGTGGTCGTTCGCACCGGCGGGTCGGGCGACCACAGCGCCTTGATCGACGCTGTTCGGCGGCCCTCAGCGGTCGCCGGTGCGGTCCGTGGTCGGGCGGTACGGCACGAGCGGGCCGTCCCAGGTCGGTGACGGCGGCGGCTCGTAGGCCTCGACGTCCTCGTCCCGGACCAGGTCGGTCGGCACGCCGTCGGAGAACCACCGCATCTGGTGCGTCTCGAACGGATCCCGGTACCAGCCGTCGGGGTTCATCCGTCCATCCTCGCCGTGATGTCCACCCGCCCGGGCCGCGGGCTGGTGTCCGGTGCGTGCTCGAGAGAAGTTGATCAAGACTTTTCTGTTGCTCAACGCGGCGTGTCGGCGCCCAGAACGTCGTGATCAACTTCTCCACGGGCGGCGTCAGGCCGCGAGGGCGACCTCGGCCTTGACGTGCCGGGTGACGCGGCGCAGCTGACGCGCGCCGATCACCGACACCGCGCAGCAGGCCAGCTGCATCGCGACGAACCCGACCGGGACGCCGGCAGCGAGCAGCACGCCGGACAGGCCGGGACCGACCGCGGTGGCGAGCGTCTGCGCGCCGTTGAGCGCGGCGAGCGTGCGGCCGGCCGCCCCCGCGGGGGCGAGTGTCGCGGCGAGCGGGGTGAGCACCGGCGCGCGCACCGTCTCGCCGAACGCGACCGGCGCGTAGCCGACGACGACGAGCACCGGCCCCCACGCCTGGTGCAGCAGCGGCAGGCCGAGCAGCACCCACACGCCGGCCCAGATGGTGGCGCAGGCGGCGAGCAGCGTGCCCGGGTGGAACTTTCGGGTGAGAGCCACGACCGGAGCGGTCAGCGCCGCGACCAGGATCGCGTTGATCGCCACCGCCGTACCGAGCAGCGTCGGCGGCACGTCGAGGACCGACAGCGCGTACGCGGGCAGGCCGCTATCGAACTGCGCGTAGCAGGCGAGGGTCAGCAGCACGGTCACGCCGAGCAGCCACTTCACGCCCGGGGCGCGGAACACCTGGCGGTAGCCGACGTTCGCGGCCTCGTCGGCGTCGGCGGCCGTCGTGAACGGGACGCCGCGGGCCGAGAGGTACACGACCGCTGCACTGAGCAACGACGCCACGGCGGCGACGATATACACCGGCCGCGAACCGGTGGGCGTCGTCAGGTCGACGAGGAACCCACCCGCGAACCCGCCGACGGCGAGCGCGAGGTTCTGGCCGATGAACTGCCAGGCGAAGGCGTCACGACGCTTGGCGGCCGGTGTGAGCGCGAGCACCATCACCTGCACGGACGGCTGGTTCAACGCCAACGCGACGCCGTAGCCGAAGGCGGCCGACCAGACGGCCAGCTCGGACTGCGACAGCATGATCGCGAGGATCGTGACCACGAGCAGCAGCCGCGCGAGGGTGGCGACGAGCACCGGGTTGGCGCGGTCGGCGAGGCGGCCCGCGACCGGGCTCGCGACGAGCGCACCGAGCGCGAACGCGGTGAACGTGACGGCGGCCGCGGTGGCACCGAAGCCCCGGGCGTCGGCGACGTCGGCGTAGAGGTAGGGGAGGACGGCGCCCCAGCCGACGGCTCCGAGCGAGGAGCCGATCAGCAGGGCGACGAGACGGCGGGACGAGTGCAGCACAGCAGGGGTATCCACTTCAACTTCGAGGGGCAACTTTGCGAGTTCGAACTTTCGATATCGAAGCTTAGAGCTTGAGCTGAAGCTGATTTGTTCCTGGGGTCGGCCCCGGTGAGGCCGGTCACCACTTACAGTTCGGCCATGACGCGCCGGACGCCGTGGTCGGAGTACGAGAAGGCCGTCCGCGTCTACACCGAGGCGGGCGCCGGCGAGACGGTGCAGCGGATCGTCACGGCGATCTCGCGGTTGTCGCGCCGCCTCGACGTCTTCTACCGCGCCCGGTTCGACGTCCTCGGGATCTCGACCGGCGACTGGGACGTGCTCAAGGCCCTGGCGATCGAGGGCCGGGACGGCACGTCCAACCCGTCACGGCTCGCCGACGCCACCGGCGTCTCGGCCTCGACCATGACCCACCGGTTGGACCGGATGGCCGAGCACGGCTGGGTGACACGGGAGACGGATCCGGCGAACCGGACGCGCACCTCGATCTCGCTCACCCGCGACGGCTGGGAGCAGTTCCGGGTGGCCGTCCTCGACGCCGAGGCCGAGGAGCGCGACATCTTCGCGCCACTGACCGAGAAGGAGCGCTCGACGCTCGCGGCGCTGCTGGAGAAGGCGCTGGCAGGACTGCCCGCGCGGTGACGTCCTAGCTGGGGTCGGCGGGGTCGGGCTGCGAGGGGTTCGCCGAAGCGCCGGCGGCGCCCGCGCTGGACGACGTCTCCCACACCCGCCAGTTCTGGTGGCTGCGGCTCGGGGTGGGCCCGCGCTGGCCCATGTAGCGGCTGCCGGTGGCGCCGGAGCCGTACGGCCGCTCGGCGGGGCTGGAGAGCTTGAACAGGCACAGCTGCCCGATCTTCATGCCCGGCCACAGCACGATCGGCAGGTTGGCGACGTTCGACAGCTCCAGCGTGATGTGACCGCTGAAACCCGGGTCGATGAACCCCGCGGTGGAGTGGGTCAGCAGCCCGAGCCGGCCGAGGCTGCTCTTGCCCTCGAGCCGGCCCGCGAGGTCGTCGGCGAGCGTCACGACCTCGAGCGTGCTGCCGAGCACGAACTCGCCCGGGTGCAGCACGAACGGCTGCCCGTGCGGCGGCTCGACCAGGCTGGTGAGATCGTCCTGCTGCCTGCTCGGGTCGATGTGGGTGTACGCCGTGTTGTTGAAGACCCGGAAGAACTGGTCGAGCCGGACGTCGACACTGCTCGGCTGGACCAGCTCGGCGTCCCACGGCTCGCAGCCCAGGCGTCCGGCATCGTGCGCGGCGGTGATGTCGCGGTCGGAGAGCAGCACGGGCCGAGGTTAGCGTCACCCGCGGCAGGTCACCCTGCCGTCCGACGCCGTCACGCAGTGGAAGACCAGCCCGCCCGCGTCGACCGTGGCCGGGACGCCGTCGACCAACCGGCGGGCGGTGGTGCGTTCGTCCAGGACGGTCCCCGCGGGCACGCCGTCAAGGGCTCGGGTCGCGACCTGCCGGTCGCCGACCACGTCTCCTGTCTCCGGATCGACGACGATCTCCTGGCGCAGGCCGCTGTCCGCGTCGAGGCGGGAGAACCCGACGCCGTGCACCCCGGCGACGTCGTCGTCGGCCGCGGTGACCACCACGCCGGGGGCCGCCGCCAGCACCCGGTACAGCGCGGCCCGCAGATCCGCCGGGACCAGGCCGCTGTGCAGCACGAGCGAGGCCGTCGCGAACATCAGCCCGGCCGCCGAGCCGCCCTCGGTGTCACCGGTCGCGCGGATCCGAGCGGCGAGGGCCACGGGGTCCCGCGGCAACCCCGCCAGGAACGACGGCGTGGGCGCGCGCCAGAGGTCGGACGGATCACCGGGGTTCGCGGGCGAGGCGGTCGAGACGCCGGGACCCGGCAGCTGCCCGGCGATCTCGGCGGCGCTCAGCGGTGGTCCCCCGACCTGCCGCACCGCGCGGGACGGCGCACTGACGACGAGGGTCGGCTGCGACCCGTCGACCGCGACGAACAGCGTCATGGTGTCCGAGACCAGCAGCGACGTCGCGGCCGTCCTGCTGCCGGTGATCGTCACCCCGAACCCCGACGTGGTGATCTGCCAGAACTGGCCGTCGCGCGTAGCCGGGTCGGTGGCGGTGATGCCGGCGACCGAGCCCACGCGCACCGCCCCGTGACCGCCCGCCGACTCGACCAGCGACGGGACGACGATGACGCCACCCGCCAGCACCGCCGCCACGGCGAGCACCGCTGCCGTCCGCCGTCGGGGCCAGCCGCGTGGCGCAGCCGCGGGTCCGACGACGAGCTCGTCCACCCGATCGGTCGCCGCGTCCGGCGCGTCCGGCGCGTCCGGCGCCTGGGCGGTGCGGAGGATCGACCGGGCGCGGCTGGTCAACGCGGCGTCGTCGTAGCTGTCGGTCCGGACGGGGTCGGCGGCGGCGAGCGCCGTACGCAGGTCGGTGGTCATCGGTGCTCCTCGCTCGGGAGGCGCGGCGGACGCGCGGGGGGCGGTGTGTGCTCCA
>CAXUNA010000104.1:0-9613 GCA_964252095.1 uncultured Jatrophihabitans sp.
GGTGGGCGACGGCGGCCCGCCGCGCGACGTCACCGGGCTGGTGGCGGCGCTCGCCACCCGCAACGAAGACGTCCCGGGCGCGATCGACGTCCGGATCCTCACGAGCGTCGATCCCGACGGCACCGTGCACCGGCGGGCGGTGGTCGACATCCCGGGCACGAAGGACTGGTCGCTGCAGCGCGACAACCCGGACGTCACGAACCTCGGCACCAACCTGCGGGCGCTGTCCGGCGCCGAGACCACCTACGCCGACGGCGTCCTCACCGCGATGGCCGAGGCGGGCGTCGACCCGGGCACCGAGGTGCTGTTCGTCGGGCACAGCCTCGGCGGGATGGTCGCCGTGGCCGCGGCCGGTCGGGCGCAGGCGATGGGTTACCGGGTCGGCGGCGTGGTCACCGCCGGCTCGCCGCTCGGCGCGATCCCGCCCCCCGCCGGTGTCCCCGTCCTGGCGATCGAGAACGGCCGCGACGTCGTCCCGCACCTCGACGGCGCCGGCAACCCCCGCGGGCCCGACGTCACGACCGTCACCGTCGACCACCCGTTCCCCACCGTCGGCGACAACCACGGCCTCGACACCGCCTACCTGCCCGGCGCCGCCGACATCGACGCCTCGACCGACCCGTCCGTCGTCGCCGCCCGCCACCGACTGCAGCCGTTCCTGTCCGCCGACACCGCCGAGACGCACGTCTACGTCGTCACCCGCCGACTGCCGTGAGCGCCCGCCGCGTTCAGCTCAACGCGACCCGACGCCCGCACCGATGTGCGGGTTCCGGTCGCCGACCGCGCCCGAACCACGACCGGAACCCGCACATCGGCAGAACCAGGTGCCCGCCCGCACCGGCACCGTCGCGTTGAGCTGAACGCGCGACGCCGCCCGGCTCGCACCCGGGGGTTGCCGCGCACAGGCGCGTGGCGCAGGATGCGTCTCGTGCTCGGACTGATGCAGGAGACCCCGCTCACCGTCAACCTCGCGTTCCAGCGCGGCCGCGACTACTGGGGCACGCGGACGATCGTCACCAAGACCGTCGACGGCGTGGAGCGCACGACCTTCGCCGAGACGGCCGACGAGATCCTCGTGCTGGCCGCGGCGCTCGACGGACTGGGCCTCGGGCCCGACGCGCGGGTCGGCACGTTCGGCTGGAACACGCGGAACCACCTGCTGACGTACTTCGCGGTGCCGATGACCGGCCGCGTGCTGCACACCGGCAACATCCGGCTGTTCCCGGAGCAGTTCGCGTACACCGTCGAGCACGCCGACGACCGCGTGATGTTCGTCGACCGCTCGCTGCTGCCGGTGTTCACCAAGTACCTGCCGCTGCTGACGACCCTCGAGCACGTCGTCGTGTTCGACGACGGTGCCCCGCACGAGCTGCCCGACGACCCACGGGTGGTCCGCTACGAGGACCTCGTGAAGGACGTCGCGCCGGCCGACCCGGCCGAGCTGGCCGCCCGCGTCACCGACGAGAACACCGCCTGCGGGCTCTGTTACACGACCGGCACCACCGGCAACCCCAAGGGCGTCCTGTACTCGCACCGCTCGACGTTCCTGCACGCGCAGGCCGCGATGTTCGCCAACACCCTCGGCCTCACCGACGCCGACACGGTGCTCCCGGTCGTGCCGATGTTCCACGCCAACGCCTGGGGGCTGCCGTACGCGGCGTGGCTCGCCGGCGCGAACATGGTCATGCCCGGCCCGGACATGACGCCCGCCGGCCTGCTCGACCGGATCACCGACGAGAAGGTCACGGTCACCGCCGGCGTCCCGACGATCTGGATGGGCATGGTGCCGCTGCTCGAGGGCCGCGACGTGTCCAGCCTGCGTCGGGTCATGAGCGGCGGTTCGGCGATGCCGCGCGCGCTCTCGCAGAAGTGGCTCGACGCCACCGGCCAGCCGATGATGCAGGGCTGGGGCATGACCGAGATCTCCCCGGTGGGATCGCAGTCCCTGCTCCGCGCGGAGTACCTCGACGCCGATGCCGACGCGCAGATGGACGTCCGGGTCACCGCGGGCATGGCGGTGGCCGGGCTCGAGTGGCGGGTCGTCAGCGCCGAGACCGAGCAGGTCCAGCCGTGGGACGGCGAGAGCTCCGGCGAACTGGAGATCCGTGGGCCGTGGGTCGCGCGGCAGTACTACCGCACCGAGGAACCCGGCACGCAGTTCAGCCCCGACGGCTGGTTGCGCACCGGTGACGTCGCCGTCATCACCCCCGACGGCTACATGAAGATCGTCGACCGGACGAAGGACCTGGTGAAGTCCGGCGGCGAGTGGATCAGCTCGGTCGACCTCGAGAACGAGATCATGTCGATGCCGGGTGTGGCCGAGGCCGCCGTGATCGGCATCCCGCACCCGAAGTGGAGCGAGCGGCCGCTCGCGATCGTCGTCGCCGGCGAGGGCCAGAGCGTCGGGCGCGACGACGTCCTCGACTTCCTGCGGACCCGGGTGAGTTCCTGGCAGCTGCCCGACGACGTCGTGTTCGTCGACGAGATCCCGAAGACGAGCGTCGGCAAGTTCTCGAAGAAGACCCTGCGCGAGAAGTACGGCGACCACCAGCTCGGCTGAGGCGGAGGCGGAGCGCGCCGGGCTCAGAACGTCGAGCCGTACGCGCCCACCGGGTGCCCGTGCGCCAACCCGATGGCCATGACCACCCCGCCCGCGGCGAACAACACCCCCGACAGCGCCGACGTCGACCACGCGGCGGTGGCGAGGGCCGAGCGTTCGACGGCCCGGGCCCGCAGGGCGAGCACCAGCGCGAGCAGCGCGACCACCACCCGGGTGCCGTAGGTGATGACCGGGATGAGGCCGGGCGTCACGCCGAAGTACTCGGTGTTGCCGAAGTCGATGCTCTGCTCGGTGAGATGGCCGATGCGGTGCTGTCCCTGCGGGGCGAGCGTCGCGACCGCGTACACGAGCGGTTGCGCACCCAGCCAGGCGACCAGCACGAACACCACCGACGCGATCGCCGCACCACCGCCGCGCGGCAGCCACTGCTCGACCGCGACCCGGCGCTGCGGCGCCCGCCGCCCCGACCCGCCGCCGAGCTCGTCCGACGCGTGGTCGTCGTCCTGCTCGTCGTCGAGGAACGAGATCCCGGGCGGGTCGGGTGGCGTCACGCGGCGACGGTAGATCAGCGGGTCCCCGCGTGACGGCATCCCACGCCGCTCAGCAGTCGGTGAAGAAACTGGCGAAGCAGTTCGCGACCGCCTTGCCGAAGTCGGAGAACGCCCCGCCGATGGCGTTGATCGTGTCGTTGCTGAACCCGATCGACTTCAACAGGTTGGCGACGTCGTTCGCGGCCTGCCCGAACACCGTCTGCAACGCGCTCGCGATGGACGCCGCCGCGACGCCCACGTTCTTCAGCAGCTGGGCCGCCGCGGCGCCCGCCTGGTTGAAGGCCGACTTCAGCACGTTCGCGAGCTGGTCCGCGGTCTTGCCGAGGTTCTTGTAGATGACCACGACCTGCTCGGCACTCTGCGCGAACACGCTCGCGAGGACCAGCGCCACCGCGCTCAGCTGCGACGTGAACACCTGGTCCAGCACGGCCGCGGCGTCGGCGGCACTCTGCAGGAACGCCGTCGCCAGCACGGTCGCGACGTCGGCGATCTGGTAGCCGACGGCCGAGAGCGTCGCCGCCGCCTGGTCCGCCGTCTGCGAGAACGCCGACTTCAGCGCCGAGCCGACGGCCGTGACGTCGTAGCCGATGGTCTGCAGCAGCGCCGCCGCGCCGGCCGCGGCCAGCGAGAAGGTCTGCTGCATCGCGGTCGCGACCTCGACGACGCTGTACCCGACGGTCCGCAGCGCGGAGGTGACCGCCTGCGCCGCCTCGCCGTAGGTGTCCTGCAGGGCGCCCGCGACGTCCAGCACCCCGTACGCCAGCGTGTGCAGCAGCTGCGCCGCCTGCACGTCGACGATCGCGTAGACACCCTTGAGCGCCCCGGCGATCTGCTGGACGCCGAAGTCCACGTCCTTCAGCAGCCCGGCCACGGCCTCGACGGTCGCGCTGTAGGCCGACTGCAACGCGCCGGCGACCTGGGTCGCCGTGTAGTCGGCGAAGGCCAGGGCCGCGGTGGTGGCGGCGGTCGCGTCGTCGTAGAAGTCACGCAGCGCGACCCCGACGTCGTTCGCCGTGGCGCTGAGCCCGGACAGGATCGCGGCGACGGCCTGGTCGGTCTGGGCGAACACCGTGTCGAGCGCACCGGCCACCTGGTCGTACGCGTAGCCGACGCCGTCGAGCACCGTCGCCGTGGCGTCGGCCGCGAGCTGGTAGGTCGACTTCAGGGCACCGGCCACCTGGTCGACCGCGAAGCCGGCGTCGGCGAGGAGCTGTCCGGCCTGGGCCGCGACCGTGCCGTACGCGCTCTGCAGCGCGCCACTGATCTGGTTCGCGGTGTAGTCCAGGCCGTCCTTGAGTGCACCCACCACCTGGGCCGCGGTGGCACTGAAGACCTCGAGCGCCGACGTCGCGATGTCGGCGACGTCGTAGCCCAGCCCGACCAGCGACGAGACCGCCTGGTCGATGCCCTGGTCGAAGGCATGCGCGAGCACGTCGGCCAGCGCGGCCGCGGCGTACCCGGCGTTGGTCAGCGTGGTGAGCGCGGTGTCGAACCCGCTCGAGAGCGCGGTGGTCGCGGTGTTGAACCCGGACACGATCGCCCCGGCCGCCTCGACGGCGAAGGTCGACACCTGGTTCGCGTACTCCACCGCGGCTCGGGCCACGATGCCCGCGCCGACCACCAACCCCTGGGCGACGATGCCGGCCCCCGCGATGAGGCCCTCGACGATCTGCGGGCCGAACCGGGTGATGACCTCCTGCAGCGCGATGGACAGGACCGCGCCGACGATCGCGCACGCCGCCGCTCCCGCACCGACCGTCAGCACGGCGCAGCCGACCGTGAAGCCGATGCCGACCGCCGTGCCCACCACACCGCCGGCGCAGGTGTACGCGTCCTTGGTGAGGCAGTCCTCGACGGTGATGAACACCTGCAGCGCGATCCCGACCACCGCGAGGCCGGTGCCGAACTTCGACAGCGCCTTGCCGGTCTGGGCCGCCGCGGCGACCTCGGCCGACACCGCGGCGCGTTCGGCCTGCACCACCGCGGCCGAGTAGCCGCCGAGCTTCGAGACGGCCTTGACCCCGACGCCGAGCGCGGACAGCCCGAGCTTGGTGTTGGCCGCGACGTTGGTCTCGGTGTTGGCGTGGCCCATGAACGTCGAGGCCACGGTGGGCGTGCGGCCGGTCGGGTCGGTGAAGACCGTCGGGCGGTTCGAGGCGAACGCGTAGGTCGACTCGCTCGGCGTCCCGACCTGCTTGTCCTGCGGGTCGCGCTGGGTGAACCGCCCGGTGTTCGGGTCGTACTGCCGGGCCCGCATGTTGTAGAGGCCGGTGTCGCTGTCGAGGTACTGACCCTGGAACAGCAAGGGGTTTGCCGGCGGCTTCGCACCGGTCGTGGTCAGCTTGCCGAAGCCGTCGTAGTGGTACTGCGCGACGACGGCCCCGTGCGCGTCGGTCAGTTCGGCGACGCTGCCGACCGGGTCGAGGTGGTAGAAGTACGTCGCGGTCGGGGTCTGCACCGCGACCGGGCCGTCGCCGTAGATGTAGCGGCGGATCAGATCGCCGGAGCCGGTCAGTTCGAGCGCCAGCTGCGGCAGTTCGCCCGCGGTGTCCCACACGTACTGCGTGACGGCCGAGCCCACCGTCTTGCTGATCCGGTTGCCGTCACCGTCGTAGCGGTAGGTGACGGTCGAGCTGCCGGTGGTGACGGTCGCGAGCCGGCCCGCGGCGTCGTAGGTGAAGCGCTGGGTGCCGGTCTGCGTGACGTTGCCGGAGTTGTCGTAGGTCCACGTGGTGGCCCCGACCCCCCGCTGGGAGGTGATCCGGTCCGCGGAGTCGTACGTGGTCTTCGTGGTCCCGGCGGGGCCCGTGCTGGACAGCCGGTTCCCGACCGCGTCGTAGTTGTAGCCGGTGGGCTTGGCCGTGGTCGGGTCGACGGCGGTCGAGACCCCGAACGCGGGGGTGACGTCGGCGCCGCCGGAGACGGTGGAATCGTCGGCGTCGGACAACGGCGCGGTGGGCGTCGTGACCGGCACCGTTGCACCGGTCAACGTTCCTGCACCGGTCGCCGTGGCGAAGGTGGTCAACCGGCCGGTGGCGTCGTAGCCGTAACGGTTCGACGTCGTCGTACCGCCCACGGTGTCGCGCTGGGTGAGACGGTTGCCCGCGGCGTCGTAGGTGAAGGTGTCGTCGGCGAGCGGGCCGGTCGCGTTGCGCAGCTGCTGGTCGACGACGTTGCCGGCGCGGTCGTAGCTGCGGGTCTCGAGCGTGCCGTTGGAGAGCGCGAGCGCGGTGGTCTGCCGCGACGCGTCACGGACGTAGGAGGCCTGCACGTACCCGGCGGTGCCGGGCGTCCCGGTCGCGACGCTCATGAGGTGCTGGGAATCGTCGATGCCGTAGGCGATCTTCGTGCCGTCGGGGTAGGTCTCGGTGATCCTGCCCGGCGTGCCGTAGTCGTACGAGAACGTCCCGGCCGGTCCGGCCGAGGAGACGAGGTTGCCCGCCGCGTCGTAGCCGTAGTCGTGCGTGCCCGAGTCGTCGACCATCCGCGTCCGGCGCCCGGTGGCGTCGTACGTGGTCGCGACGGTGACGGCCGCCTGGCCGCTCTGCGTGTCGACGGTCTTCACCGGCAGGTTCAGCGCGTTGAAGGTGACGGCGGCGTTCCGGCCGTCGGCGTCGGTGGTGCTGTTGACGTTGCCCGCCAGGTCGTACCCGAAGCGGGTCGTCCCACCGTCGACCGTCGCCGACGTGCGTCGCTGGGCGGCGTCGTAGGTGTACGACGTGACGTTGCCGGTGGCGCTCGTGGTGCTCAGGAGTTCGTCGGTCTCGGCGTCGTAGGTGTACCGGGTGAGGCCGGCGCTGGTCTTGACCGTGGCGATCTGGTTGTGCGAGTTGTAGGTCGTGCGGGTCACCGCGCCGCCGTCGGTGGTCGACACGGCGTTGCCGGCCGCGTCCCACGCCGTGCGCGACTCGACCCCGTCGAGCACCTGCCGGACCTGCCGGTTGAGGCTGTCGAACTGCCGCACGAGCGTGGCACCTTCGGTGTTCGAGGCCCGCACGACATTTCCCTCGACGTCGAAGGAGTAGTTCACCGTGACGCCCGACGGGTCGGTGGTCGCGAGCTCACGGCCGGCGGCGTCGTAGGTGTGCGTCGTGGCCAGGTGGCTCTTCGCGTCGGTCTGGGTCAGGAGGTTGCCCGACGCGTCGTAGGCCTGCACCGAGGTGCTGGACGGCCCGGCGATGGTCATCGTCCGCGCGCCCTGGTCCCACGTGTAGGTGGTGGTGCCATTGGCGTCGGTGACCGAGGCGAGGTCGCCCGCGTCGGTGTAGGTGTTGGTCGTCGTCACCGGGCCGGGGAGCGTCTGGGTCAGCTGATGGCCCGCCGCGTCGTAGGTGAAGGTGCTGGCGTAGGCCGGGTCGACGCCCGCGGCGAGGTTGCCGCGCGGATCGACCGAGCGCAGCTTGTTCCCCATCTCGTCGAAGGTGACGAGGGTTCCGCGGCCGTTGACGGCCGCGCCCGAGCGGTCCTGCAACTGCACGCCGGTGACGTTGCCCGCGGCGTCGTGGGTGTCGACCTCGTAGCCGACGGTGCTCCGGGTGCGGAGCAACTGGCCGCGCAGGTCGTAGTCGTAGATCGTGCCGGTGCTCGTGCCCGGCGCGTGCACGTTGGCGATGACGCTGCCGAGGTAGGTCAGGGTGGTCGTGTTGCCGTTGGGGTCGGTCTGCGTGAGCAGCCGGTGCGACGCGTCGTAGGTCATCGTGACGACCGCGCTGGTCGTCGACGTGATCGGGTCCGCGACGCGCACCAGGTTGTCGTTCGCGTCGTACGAGAGCTGCCGCACGAACCCCATCGGGTCCTGCGTCTCGACGAGGTTCACCCTGGCGTCGTAGGAGAAACGTTGCACGGCACCGACGGCGCTGGTCTGCTGCACGAGCACGTTGCCGACGTAGTCGTCGCTGCTGTCGACCCGTCGCACCACTCCCTGCACGGTCGCGAGCGCCGAGCGGGTGGCACGGCCGCCGGACCAGGTGAACACGTCGTCGACCTGCTTCGCGCTGCCCTGCTGGGTGGTCGCGGTGACGCGGCCGGTGGCGTCGTAGGTGGCGGTCTGCCGCAGGACGCCGAGCGGGTCGGTGACGCTCGACAGGCGGGCGCCGGTGTAGCCGTAGGTCCAGGTCTTGCCGCGCACATCGGTCACCGTGGTGAGCAGGCCGCCGGTGTAGCCGTAGGTGACGTTGCGGGTGGGCGACGCGACCTTCGTGATGCGCCCGGTCTTGTCGAAGGTCCCGACGACGGTGAGCGCCTTGCTGCCGGTCGTCGTCAGGGTGACGACGACCTTGGTGGTGCTCCAGGTGAACGAGAGCCCCTGCCCTGCCGCGGTGCGGTAGGCGATGACGTGTCCGCCGGAGACGGTGAAGGACGTGCCGTCGAACCGGGTGACGGTGCACGCCAGGAGCAGGCAGTTCAACGACGACCGGGCGCCGGCGGGAGCCGCCCAGCCGAGCACTCCGGCGAGACCCTGCGATCGGAACACGACCTGCTGGCCGTCCGCACCGCGCACGGTGGCGGTGGACCCGTCGCGGGCGACGGTGACGCCGAGGTCGAACAGCGAACTCCACCCGGGGCCGAAGGAACCGCCCGTGGTGTCGCCGGAGTTGTAGGTCCGGGTGAGGTCGAACGGCAGGCCGATGCCCGCCACCGTGAGGTCGTCGGTGCCGATCGTGAGGCCGCCGGTTGCAGTGTTGACGTCGTCGACGGTGTTGGTCGGGTTGACGCCGTAGTCGCGGCCGCCGAAGGTCTGCGCGGCCGGCACCGCCGTCGGTGCCACGCCGAGCGGTGACGGCGCGGGCAGCAGGACGGCGAACGGTGCGCTCTCGGCCGTCAACGCACCGGCGGTCGCGGTGAGCGTGTAGCCGCTGCCGGCGACACTCACCGCGCACGAGGCGAACTTCGCGATGGGCGCCGCGGTCTTGGGCTTGTTGGCACAGGAGAGCACGCCCGCACCGCCGGTGCCGCCCGTGGCCGTCAGTGTCACGGCGACCGCACCGACGGCAGGGTTCCCGCCCCGGTCGACCGCCGTCACGGTGGGCTGGGCGGTGAGAGCGGTCCCGGCGTTGCCGCCGCCGGGCTGACCACTGAAGACCAGCGCGGCGGGCGCACCGGCCTTGACGGCGAACGTGGCGCTGGTGGCCGTGAGGCCGTCGGCCGTGTCGGTGGCGGTCAGCCGGTACCCGGAGGCGGTGCGGTCGATCGCGCAGCCGTCGAAGTGCGCCGAGCCGCGCACGGCGGGCAGGGAATTCGCGGTGCAGGCAAGGGTTCCTGTTCCGGTCCCCGCCGCCACGGCCAGGCCGATCGTCGCGGTGGCCGTGGGCACGAGGTTGCCGCCGGCGTCCTGGACGGCCACGGTCGGCTGCGCGGTCCAGGCCGCGCCGCCGGTGCCGCCGCCGGGTGCCACGGTGAACGCCAGCTTCGCCGCGGGGCCGACGGTGACGTCGAACGGCTCCGAGAGCCGTCGCGCGGTGCCGGAGGTGACGAGCAGCCGGTACCCCGCGCCGGTGCGGTC
>CAXUNA010000105.1:0-9583 GCA_964252095.1 uncultured Jatrophihabitans sp.
GCGGGGCGAGCCGCAACGACGCCGTCATGCAGATCCAGGCCGACCTCACCGGGTTGCCGGTCCGGCGGGCGGCGGCGGCCGATCTGTCCGCGCTCGGCGCCGCCCGCATGGCCGGTCGCGCCGTCGAGCTGTGGCCCGCGGAGTGGGAACTCCCGCTGCGGTACGACGAGTTCGTGCCGCAGTCCGGGGAGGCCGAGGTACGGGAACGGCGCGCCGGCTGGCGGGCCGCGGTGGCGCGGTCGGGCTCGGACGTGAGCTGACGGGAGTCAGGCCCGGGCGGCGTCGTGGTCGAAGCGCGGCGCGGTGCCGGCGCGGGTGGCGACGTCCCACCACAGCGTGTTGACGGCGGCGTAGCGGTCGTCCGGGTCGAGCGGCTGCTGCCAGGGCTTGTCGATGATGTAGTGGATGTTCTTCACGTCGGCGCCGTTCCGCAGCGTCGGATGCTGGAACTGCAACGTCTTGAGGGCGTTGTAGACGTACGGCAGCGGTTGCCAGCGGCCGGCGTAGTACTCGTTGAGGAAGTCCTGCTCGGCAAACGGGAATCTCGACAGGTCGTCCACCGCTGCCAGGGTGCGGACGAGGTCGTCGTACACGGCGTGGTCAGGCGTCAGGACGAGGAAGCCGGCGTTGAGGTAGTCGTCCACCCCCGGCTCGGACGTGTGTCCGAGGCCGCGGCAGTGCGTGTAGAAGCAGTTCTCCGGCGTCCAGTCCGCCGGGTAGCTCGCGATCCGGTTGGGGTTGCAGCGGCAGGCGTGCGACGCGGCGATCTCGCCGCGGGCCAGCTGCAGGTCGAACAGCTCGTCCATCGGACGGACGACGAGCATGTCGGCGTCGAGGAAGACCACCCGGTCGAACTCGGTGAGCCGCCACACGGCGAGCTTGGTCCAGACCTCGGCGAAGCGGGCGTTCGCGTAGCTGTCGGCGAGATCGCTCGCCGGACGCAGGGGCTCGACCTCACGCACGACACAACCTTCGCCGCGCAGCAGGTCCCGGGTCCCGGTGTCGATCCCGGCCGTGACCATGACGACCAACGGGAAGGCACTCCCGGCCTCGGCCAGCGAGGCGCGCAGGGTGCGCACCCCCGCCAGGTAACTCGGCTGCGTCAGCAGCGTGGCCCATGCGTTCATCGCTGGTCTGCTCCCTCGGTGGCTGCGGGCGGTCAGTCGAACAGGGCCGCGGTGAACGCGTTCGCGAACCGGTGCTCCGGGTCGAGCGCCTCGCGTACCTCGCGGAACGCGTCCCACTGCGGGTAGCGCGCCGGCCAGTCGTACTGCGCCTCGTCGAAGTACTTGCCCCAGTGCGGCCGCCCGCCCTCGCGGGCGAGCACGCTCTCGACCGCGCGCAGGAAGCTCTCGCCCTCGGCCGAGAGCGAGCCGTCCTCCGCGTAGTAGACGACGAAACCGAAGTAGCAGGTCTCCTGGCCGTACGCGGGACTCAACCACGCGGTGGACGGCCCGGTGCAGCGCAGGATCACCGGGTAGTGCATCCGTGGCCGTGTCGCCGCGTGCCACGCCTTGATGGTCCTGATCACCTCGCCCGCGCGTGCGAGCGGGACGCCGATCTCGACGTTGATCTGCGGCGTCGCGATGCCACGGCAGAACACCTGGTAGACGTCGCCGGTGACGTCGGTGAAGTCGCGGAACCGACTGACGGTCCGCAGCGGTTTGCCGTCGCCGTCGACGATCTGGGTGTCGTCACGCAGCTGTCGCAGGGTCTCGTCGACGGTGTCGTTCATCGCCGCGCTCGTCGCCGTGTGCTCGATCAGCTCGCTGCCGCCCGCGAGGTAGCGCGAGACCTCGCCCTCGTCCGCCTCCTGCGCGGCCCACACCTGTACCTGGCCCTCCTGCGGGAACCACCAGGCCTTGACCATGACGTTGTCGCGGTTCCAGGTCTCGAGTTCGACGTCGAGGGTCTCGGCGCCGACCGCACTCTTGCGGCACGTGTAGACCGGCGACGGGCGGGTCCGCAGCGTCACCTCCGTGATCACGCCCAACGACCCCAGGCCGAGCTGCACGGCGGGGAACCACGGGTGCCCGCGTTCGAACTCCGCCACCGAGCCGTCGGCCAGCACCATCCGGATCATCGAGGCGGCGTCGGCGATGGAGCTCTGGTGCAGCCCCTGCCCGTGCGTCCCCGTCGCCAGGGCGCCGGCCAGCGTCTGGGAGGCGATGACGCCGGGGGCGGACAGGGGCATCCGCCCGAGTCGCGTCAGGGTCGCGTAGACGTCGTCGAGGGTGGTGGACCCCGCGAACGTCGCGGTGTCGTCGGTGACCGCGACCGGGCCGCCCACGTGACTCAGGTCGAGCAGGGTGTCGCCGTCGGCGGCGAGCTCGAGCAGCCGGCCGGGTGACATGCGGCTGCCGATCATCCGCACCTTCCCGCTGCCGCCCGCGAGGAACGACCGCAGCTCGGACTCGGTGGCGGGTGTGGTGACCGAGCCCGGCCGTCCGAGCGTGGCGTTGCCCGCCCAGTTGTGCAGGCGGACGTCGGCGCCGGACGTCGCCTGGTGGCGACGCGGGTACGTGAGCTGACGGGGGGCCATCGACGACTCCTCACCTCGGGAAGGGTGGGCGTGCGGTGCGCTGGCAGGCGTCATTCCCTACCACGATGCCCGAGAACCGGCCCGCGGTCATCTCCGGTCGCGGTCGGGGTGCGGGATCGGGCATGGCGTTCGTCACGGGAGGGTCGCCGTGGCGGCTTGCCCCGGTCCGCCCGGGGGCTCACACTGCCACTGGCGTTCCGGCCGTGAGACGTCTTTGCGGAGCGGTTTGAATCCACAGGCTCCGGGCCGTCGCCACGCTCCGTGCGGGCTCGCGACCCCTGGGCCGCACCGGTCCCCGGTGTAGCGTCGGTGTCCCACGTCACCACGACGCTCCCGGCGCGTGGTGCGCATCCGTTGCGGAGTCGAGACCTCTGCGCGCAGCGGACGGTCCTGTCGACGGACGTCCGCTCGCCCCCACGTCGTGGGTCGGGCTCGCAGACCTCCGCTCCCAGGGTGGCCCTTCGGAAGGCAGCCCATGTACCTCCACGTCCAGCGCCTCATCAACGAGATCGTCGCCGACGAGCCCGACCCCGCGGCGGCGAACGCCCTGCAGGAGGGGCTCGGCGGCCAGTTCGGCGAGATGCGCACGATGATGCAGTACCTGTTCCAGTCGATGAACTTCCGCGGGCCGGCGGGCAAGCCCTACCGCGACCTCATCCAGGGCGTGGGCACCGAGGAGATCAGCCACGTCGAGCTGATCGGCACCACGATCGCGCGGCTCCTGGACGGTTCGCCCGAGTACCAGGGCAAGGTCACCGACCCCCTCGACAAGGCCGGCGCCGGTGGCGCCACGCCTCTCGAGTCGGCGTTGTCCGTCGGCAACATCCACGCGTACCTCGTCGCCGCGCAGGGTGCGCGCCCGGTCGACGCGGCGGGCAACCCGTGGTCCGGTTCCTACGTCTACAACAGCGGGAACCTGGTCCTCGACCTGCTCTACAACCTCATGCTGGAGTCCACGGGCCGGCTGCAGAAGTGCCGGATCTACGAGATGACCGACAACAAGACGGCGCGTTCGACGTTGGCGTACCTCATCGTGCGCGACCAGGCGCACGAGAACGCCTACGCGAAGGCGCTGGAGAGTCTCGGCATCGACTGGGGCAAGACGTTGCCGATCCCGAAGACCAACGCCGAGCGGTTCCCCGAGGTCAAGGCGCTGATCGAACTGGGCCTGCAGAGCAAGCAGTACAGCTTCAGCCTCGACAACCTCTCCGAGGCCGGACGGATCTTCCAGGGCGTGTCGCCCTCGGGTGACGGCACGATCCTCGTGGCCGACGAGCAGGCTCCGGAAGGCGTGCCGCTGACGATCGCCGTCGAGCGGATGGAGGAGTTCTCCCCCGGGCTCGACAAGGACCTGCTCGCACTGCTGCAGGCCACCGCCGAGATGGAGATGGCCGAGGTCGAGGTCAGCTACGGGCCGGTCGTCGAGACGCCGGCCTGAGCCACCGGCGGACGGCCACGAATCCCGTTGAGCTGACGGGGGATTGTCCATCGGTCGGCGGAGCCGGCGGCGCGGCGTCGAGGTCGCGCCGCCGGCTCGACCGCTCCTGGTGCGCTCAGTCCGCGGACGTGCGGGCGCGGGCGCGGGTCACGGCTTCGTCCACGAGACCGGCGGCGACGACGGCCAGCTTCGTGTGGCCGTGCTGGCTCAGGATCCGCAACCGCGTGAAGGCCTCGTCGGCGGTGAGTCCCGACCGCGCGCGGATGATGCCGATCGCCTGGTCGATCACCGCGCGGTTCACCAACGCGGCCTCCAGTTGCACCGTCAGTTGCTGGGCCTGTTCGAACCGACGGGCGTTGTAGATCGCGACGGCGGCAGGTTCGGCGAACAGCTCGCCGGTGCGGATCGCCGCGGCGGTGAACGCGTCGGCGGCGAAGGCGTACACGTTGATCGAGCCGATCACCTCGTCCTCGAGCGCGAGGGGGAGCGACACGACACTGCTGACCCCGAGTGCGCTCGCCAGCGGCCCGAACTGCGGCCAGGCGGGGTCGGTGCCGAGCGCGCCTGAGGTCGTGACCTGCCGCTCGGACACCGCCGAGATGCACGGCCCCTCGCCCAGTCGGT
Organism: uncultured Jatrophihabitans sp.; assembly: GCA_964252095.1. Classification (GTDB taxonomy): domain Bacteria; phylum Actinomycetota; class Actinomycetes; order Mycobacteriales; family Jatrophihabitantaceae; genus CAXUNA01. Next base: position 4,605 of record CAXUNA010000105.1, read on the forward strand.
ACTGCACGGCGTCGACCTCGCGGACGAACGGCGCGGAGGCCACCACCGTGTCGGGACGCTCGGTGTCGACGAGCGTGACGCCGGCGCCGTCGGCACCGGGGATGGCGTCCTTCGCGAAGGTCGCGACCGCGGTCAGCAGTTGGGCCAGCGGCCGGTCCCCAGAGACGAGGCGGGCGACGCCGCCCAGCGCATGGTCCAGTCCGGTGCCGGGGGGATGCTCTGCCACGTCGTTCCCTGGCGCTCGCGGGACCGGTGTGTCGGTCCCGTGTCGCGCGGGGTCGTGGGTCCCGGGGTCCTCGGCGGGCGGTGGCCCCGGCGCCCGCGTGCGACGCCGTCCTCGGAGCTGCTGTGGCTCAGCACCCAGAACACTACCCGTGCGGACCGGTCAGAGGACGTCGAGAACGGTGTCGAGCCGGGTGATGCCGAGCAGGCGACGGGTCCTCGGGGTCGGCCCGGTGAGGGTGAACCGGGTCCGGTTCTCGCCGCAGACGCGGTGGACCTCGACCAGCACGGCCAGCGCGCTCGAGTCGAGGAACGTCACCGCGGAGAGGTCCACGACCAGCAGGTCGACGCTCCTCGCATCGAGCTGCTCGACGCAGATCTGCTCGAGACGGGGCGACGTGTAGAGGTCGAGTTCGCCGTGCGGGCGGACCACCACGATCTCGCCGTCGACGTCCACGTCGACCTCGAGCAACGCGGGCACACCGGCACCGTCGAGCTCGTGCAGCGCGGTCAGCACGTCGACCGCAGCCCGCAGTGCCGAGGAGGCGTCGTCCGCCGCGGCACGGGCCGGAGCGGCGTCGAGTCCGGGCGATGCGGCCAGGAGGGCGTGCCGGGTGCTGATGTTGTGCTGACGGGCCCGGTCCACCGCGGCCTGGGCGTCGAGTCGCTGCAGGCGCAGGCTGCGTCCGTCGACCTTGAGCTCGCGTGGCGGGAACCGGACCGGTGGGCCGGCGGTTCGGTCGGACGGGCCCGGAAGTTCTGCCATGGCGGCGACCTTCGTGTCGGCAGGCGGCGCGCCTGCGCGCGGGCTCGCGCCCTCGTGCTGCGCCCACCGTAGGCCCTCGCCGTCCGGGTCGGTGGGGTGCCGGGGGCCTGCTGGCGGGCGGCCGCAGATGGCCGTCGCGACGCAGGCGGCGCAGCACGGCGAGCGTGACCGATCGCGACCACAGCTCGCCGGCCTCCGGACCGATCTCGAGCGGCGCGGCGACCCCCGGGACGGCCCACTCCTCGAGCAGGCCGGTGTACGCGCCGACAGGACGCCCTCGGGCGGCGAGCGAACGGTCCGAGGCGTTCTCGAACGAGCTCAGGTACGCGCCGAGCCGCTCGCCGTTCGGTGGCGTCGTGACCCACGCGATCGCCTCGGCCCGGGCGTCCTGCACCTGCCGTTCGAGGTGCGCCCGCCCGTGCGGGTCACCGTGCGATCGCGACGAGCTGGACGGGGAGATCCACTGCCGTGGCACGGTCATGGTCCGGTGCCGCGCAGCTGGCCCCAGACCGTCTTGCCGGGACCGGGTTGCCGGACGCGGACGCCCCACGCGGCGGCGAGCGTCGAGACGATGGCGAGGCCCCGGCCGTGCACGGCGGCCGGGTCAGGCGACAGGCTGCCGAACAGGTACGGCGGCCCGCCGGCGTCCGCCACCGCGACGAACACGCCGTCCTCGGTCGCGGTCAGCGTCACGACGACCGGCGGTGAGCCGTGCTGCAGCGCGTTGGTCACCAACTCGGACACGATGACCTCGGCATCGTCACGCGCGTCGGGAGTTCCGACGCCGAGGCGTTCCAGTTGGGCGACGGTCCAGTGCCGGGCGTCGGCGCACGCCGACGTCGACGAGACCGGCGAGAACGACGATCGGTCGGTCGTCGCCGGGGGCTCGGCGACGCGTGCGGGTGCCGGCCGGGGGGTGACCACGTCGGGAGTGGTGGTGGCGGGATCGGGCGACGGGACGGACGGAGGTGTCACGACAGGCCCCTGGGGGCTCGTGCTTCTCTCGCGGTGTCAGGGCTCGAGCAGCTGCTCCGGCGCCCACGGGGGAGGGCGTCGTCCCGACCGGACTGTGGCTGAGTCCCGGCCAGCATAGGCACACCACCGCGGGCCCGGCGGTGTCCGCCGAGCCGCGCCGGGGGCAGGATGCGCGGGTGATCGATCCGTCGCTCGTCACGCGGGTGCTCGACCTCGCCCGTGACCGGTCCCGTGTGGTGCTGGGAATCGCGGGCAGCCCGGGCGCCGGCAAGTCCACCCTCGCGGTCGACCTCGTCGAGGCACTCAACGCCGTTCGGCCCGGCGACGGCGACCCGTTCGCGGTGCACGTCCCCATGGACGGCTTCCACCTCGCCGACGTCGAACTGGCCCGGCTCGGGCGCGCGGACCGCAAGGGCGCCGTCGACACCTTCGACGCCGTCGGGTACCTCGAGCTGCTGCGCCGTCTCACCGTTCCCGGCGGGCCGACCGTGTACGCGCCGGCCTTCGACCGCGAGATCGAGCAGCCGATCGCGGGCTCCATCCCCGTGGCGCCCTCGACGGCGGTGGTGGTGAGCGAGGGCAACTACCTGCTGCTCGACGTGCCGCCGTGGGACGCCGTCCGGTCGGTCGCCGCCGAGGTGTGGTTCTGCCTGCCGGACGAGTCGACCCGGCACGCCCGGCTGGAGGAACGCCACCGCCGGTTCGGCAAGAGCGCGGAGGCCGCCCGGACGTGGGCGCTCGGACCCGACGAGGCGAACGCCCGGTTGATCGCGCCGAGCGCCGCGCGGGCGGACCTGCTCGTGGTCGACGGCCGACCGCTCGCGGGCGACGCCCGCCGCCCCGGCAGGATCGTGCCGTGACCACCGACTTCACGACCCTGACCTGGAGCGTCGACGAGGACGGCGTCGCCACGCTCACGCTGCACCGGCCCGACGCGCTCAACGCGTTCGACCTCACGATGGCGCGTGAGCTGGTGCAGGTCCTCACCACCGAGGCGACCGACGACGCCGTGCGCGCCGTGGTCGTCACCGGCGCGGGGCGGGCGTTCTGCGCCGGCATGGACCTCGGGGCGGACGGCAACGTCTTCGGCCTGGACGAATCGCTGGACCCGACGCCCGCCGACCTGCGGGACCGCCTCCACGACCCCGAGATCGAGGACGGCGTGCGCGACACCGGCGGCAAGGTGACGCTCGCGATCCACGCCCTGCCGAAGCCGGTCATCGCGGCGATCAACGGCCCGGCGGTCGGGATCGGCGCGACCATGACCCTCGCGATGGACATCCGGCTGGCGTCGACGACGGCGCGCATCGGCTTCGTGTTCGGCCGGCTCGGCATCGTGCCGGAGGCGTGCTCGTCGTGGTTCCTGCCGCGGCTGGTCGGGCTGCAGCAGGCGCTGGAATGGGTCTACGCGGCCGACATCCTCACCGCGGAGCAGGCGCTCGCGGGCGGTCTGGTCCGCTCGGTGCACGAGCCGGACGACCTGCTCCCCACGGCCCTGGCGCTCGCCCGGTCCTTCGTGGTCGGCCGTTCCGCCGTCGCGCTGGGTCTCGCGAAGCAGCTGCTGTACCGGGGCGTGGCCGCCCCGCACCCGATCGATGCCCACCGCGCCGATTCACTCGCGATGTTCCGCACCTCGATCGGTGACGGCAAGGAGGGCGTGGCCGCGTTCCGTGAGCGGCGCGCGCCCGAGTTCACCGGGCGGGCGTCGCAGCTGCCGACGGTGTTCGACGACGGTCCAGCTCGCTGAAGAACGCGAGCACGTCGTCCGCGAGCAGCGCGGGTTCCTCGTACGCGGCGAAGTGCCCACCGCGCGGCATCACGGTGTAGCGGGTGACGTCGTAGGTGCGCGCGGCCCAGCTGCGGGGGATCCGGCCACCGAGGTCGGCCGGGAACACCGCGACCGCCGTGGGCACCTCGACCCGCCGCACCGGCGCGACCAGGCCGTGGTCGCGCTCGTAGTACGGCCGGAACGACGTCGAGATCGCGTTCGTGAACCAGTACAGCGAGGCCTGGGTGAGCAGGAAGTCGTCGCTGAACCGGGTGGAGACGTCACCGCCGCAGTCGCTCCACGCGCGGTACTTCTCGACGATCCACGCGAGCAACCCGGACGGCGAGTCCGAGAGGCCCTGGGCGAGCGTGAGCGGGCGGGTCTGCTGCTCGTGGGAGTACCCGCGCTCGGCGTCGAACCACTCACTCTCCGCTGTCAGATAGGCCTTCTCGTCGTCGGAGAGGTCGGCGGGGTCGTACGACGGCGGCGCGGCGACGTCGAGGACGTGCAGGCCGACCACCGCCTCGGGGTGGGCCTCGGCGAGCCGCGCGGTGTCACCGGCGCCGATGTCCGAGCCGTGCAGTCCGTAGTGCGCGAAGCCCAGGTGGTCGTGCATCAACCGGTGCCAGATCTCGTGGGTGGGGCGGGGTCCGCCGAGCTCGGGTCGCTGCGGCGACAGGCCGTAGCCCGGCAGGACCGGCACGATCACCGTGAGCGCGTCCTCGGCCCGGCCGCCGAAGCGTGCGGGCGTGGAGAGTCGCTCGGCGAGGCCGGTCAGTTCCAGGAACGAACTCGGCCAGCCGTTCGCGAGCAGGACCGGCAACGCGCCCTCACGCTCGGCGTCGAAGCGCAGGTACCGGACGCTCGTCCCGGCGACCTCCGCGACGTGCCAGGGCAGCGCGTTGATCGCCGCCTCCTGCGCCCGCCAGTCGTACGTCGACGCCCAGGTCCCGACCAACCGCCGCAGGTACTCGCCGTCGGTGCCGGCCTGCCACGGCTCGACCGGCCACGGCGTGGCCCAGCGGGTGTGGCGGAGGCGGGCCCGCAGGTCCGCCAGGTCGGAGTCGGGGACGTCGAGCACGTGCTGGTGGTCGGTCACGGTTCCTCCCGGAGTGGTTGACGACACCGGTGAACCGTATTGATGGTGTCGGAGTCTGTCAACACCGTCATCCGGTTACAGTGGTGTCGTGACCGGGTTGACGACGCTCGCCGAGTTCCTCAACACCGTCGACGAGCGCACCTTCCGCC
>CAXUNA010000106.1:0-2421 GCA_964252095.1 uncultured Jatrophihabitans sp.
GCTCGGCGCGCGCCCGCTCACCCGCGCCGAGCTCACCGACCAGGTGACGACGCTGGTCTGGAGCGGTGTCGTCGGTGGCCTGCTCGCGCCCCTCGAGGCGGCCCAGCAGCAGGCCCTCATCGACGCCGCCGACTCCACCGTCCCGACTCCGCCCAGGGAGAAGTGAGAACGTTGTCCCGGTCCGACCAGCTGTCCGACGCTGCCCTGTTCCAGGAACTGTCGCACCACCTCGACGGCCGCTGGGGCGCCGTGCGCGCCAAGGCCCGCGAGCTCGCGGCCGACCCCCGGTTCGTCCCGACCACCGGGACCGACATCGAGGAGCAGCGCACCCGGGTGACCGACCAGATCCAGGTGCTGGCCGACATGGGCGAGCCACGGTTGGGTTTCCCGACCGAGTACGGCGGCAGCAACGACCTCGGTGGCTCGATCACCGCCTTCGAGATGCTCGCCATGGGCGACCTGTCGCTGCTGGTCAAGGCGGGGGTGCAGTTCGGTCTGTTCGGCGGCGCGGTGCTGCACCTGGGCACCGAGCGCCACCACGCGGCGTACCTCGAGCAGATCCAGTCCTTCGCGCTGCCCGGGTGTTTCGCCATGACCGAGACCGGCCACGGCTCGGACGTCGCGTCGATCCTCACCACCGCCACCTACGACCCCGCGACGCAGGAGTTCGACCTGCACAGTCCGGTGGCGGCCGCGACCAAGGACTACATCGGCAACGCCGCACGCGACGGCAAGGCCGCGGCGGTGTTCGCCCAGCTCGTCACGAACGGGAGGTCCGAGGGCGTTCACGCGTTCTTCGTGCCGATCCGTGACGACGCCGGGCAACCGTTGCCGGGGGTCACGATCACCGATGACGGCCTCAAGGCCGGCCTGAACGGTGTCGACAACGGCCGCATCCGGTTCGACCACGTACGGGTGCCACGCGAGAACCTGCTGAACCGCTACGGCGACGTCGCACCGGACGGCACGTACTCCACGCCGATCGAGAACCAGAACCGTCGGTTCTTCACCATGCTCGGCACTCTGATCCAGGGCCGGATCAGCGTCGGTGGCGGCGCCGGGTCCGCGACCAAGGTCGCGTTGACCATCGCGCTGCGGTACGGCGCCGCCCGCCGGCAGTTCGGTGCTCCGGGCAGCGACGACGAGATCGTCGTCCTCGACTACCTGGTGCACCAACGCAAGCTCCTGCTGCCGTTGGCCAAGACGTACGCGTTGCACTTCGCCCAGTCCGAGCTCGTCGAGACGCTGCACGAGGTCTTCCTCACCGAGCCGCTCGACAGCCCGAAGCGCCGCGAGCTCGAGACCCGCGCCGCGGGCACCAAGGCGCTGTCGACGTGGCACGCCACCCACACCATCCAGACCTGCCGGGAAGCCTGTGGCGGGCAGGGTTATCTGGTCGAGAACCGCCTGCCGGTGCTCAAGGCCGACACCGACGTCTTCACGACGTTCGAGGGCGACAACACCGTCCTGCTCCAACTCGTCGCGAAGGAGCTGCTGTCCGGGTACGCCTCGGACTTCGGCGACATGAGCACCATCACCCGCGCGGGTTTCCTCGCCGAGCAGGCGGGCGAGGTCGTCCTCGAGAAGCTCTCCGCGCGCAAGATGCTGCAATCGTTGCTCAGCGCAACACCAGGCCGTGACGACGACGCGGATCTCCACGACCGCGACTGGCAGGTCGGGCTGCTCGGCTGGCGCGAGAAGCACATGCTGGATTCCGTCGCCCGCCGGTTGCGTCGCGCCGTCGGGGCCGAGGACCCGTTCCCGATCTTCAACGCGGCGCAGGACCACATGCTGGCGCTCTCCGAGGCGCACATGGAGCGGGTGCTGCTCGAGTCCTTCGTCCGCGGCGTCGAGTCCTGCACCGACCCGGCGGCGCGGGCCCTGCTCGACCGGGTGTGCGACCTGTTCGCCCTGTCAACCATCGAGGCCGACCGGGCCTGGTTCATGGAGCACGGTCGGCTGACCGCCCGGCAGAGCAAGGCCGTCACCGCCGAGGTCAACGAGCTGCTTGGCGTGGTCCGGCCCGACGCCGTCCTGCTCGTCGAGGCCTTCGGCGTGCCGGAGGCGTCGATCGCCGCCCCGATCGCGCAGGGTGCCGAGGCCGATCGCCAGGCCGAGGCGATGGCCGCGCGGACCACCGCCGAGGGCGACTCCGATCCGACGTCGCTCGCGACCGAGGAGCACCCGGCCGTCACCGGCTGACGTCTTCCGGGGTCGAGCCCGGTAGGTTAGGCTTACCTAACTAGTCCGGCTCGCTCCTGGAGGCATCCGTGTCCGACCGCACCGCGACCCCCACGGTGGCGAGCGTCCTGCTGCTCGACGACGCCACGCTCGCCGCCCGCGCCCGCACCACCCTCGCGGCGGCCGACACCGTGACGCTCGTCGGTCCGTCCCCGGTGCGGGTGGCGGTGCGCGACCGCG
>CAXUNA010000106.1:2431-9524 GCA_964252095.1 uncultured Jatrophihabitans sp.
GGGGGGCCCCGGCGCGGCCGCGCCGAACCGGGCCCGGGGGCACGACGCCGTCCGCGAGCAGGTCGGGCGCGGACGTCGCACCACGATGGTCGTCTCGCCGCGGCTCGACGACGGGGTGTGGCTGGTCCTCGACGGCCGGCTGGTCGAGCGCGACGGCGCGGTCGTCCTCGCGGTCGAGGCGGTCTGGGTCGGCTGCCCGCACGGCCACGGCCACGCGCGTCCGCTCGACCTCGACGCCTACGCCACCGCGCTTCCCGACGCCTTGCGCGCCTCGATGCCGCGCCTGGTCGAGCACACCAACGCCGACCACGGACCCGAGCTGCGCGAGCTCGCGCGCCGCAAGCTCGGCGTCAGCGTCGACGACATCGCGGCCGCGTCGCTGGACGACCTCGACGCGTCCGGTGTGACGCTGCGGGTCGTCGATCTCGACGGCGTCACCGACCTGCGCCTGACGTTCGTGCGCGCCGCGGTCGCCCCCTGCGAGCTGCTCGGCCTGCTCCGCCTGGCGCTGCTGACCTCGGCCTGAGGGGCGTTCGACCCCGGACCGTTGTCGGACCACTCGGGCACACTCTCCCGCGTGCCGATCGCCCGCTGGAAGGATCTCTGCCTCGACGTCGCGGCGGCGACGGCGGACAGCGCCGAGGCGGCGTTCTGGGCCGCCGCGCTGGGGTTGCGGCACGTGCCGGACCACCACGACCCCGCCGAGATCGGTCGGCTCGTGGGTGAGCTGCCGACGCAGACGGTGTGGCTGAACGTCGTCCCCGAGCCGAAGACGGTGAAGAACCGCGTCCACCTCGACCTCCACGCCGGTTCGGTCGAGGAGCTCGAGGCCCGGGGCGCCCGGCCGCTGTCGGCGCCGGGGGAGTTCCCGTGGACCGTGATGGCCGATCCCGAGGGCGGCGAGTTCTGCGCCTTCGTGCGGGAGCAGGTGCCCACCTACAAGCTCTACGAGATCGTCGTCGATTCCGTGGACGGCCCCGGCATGGCCCGGTGGTGGCACGAGGTCCTGGGCGGCGAGCTCGGCGCCGAGGAGCCGGACGGCTGGCTGGAGAAGGTTCCGGGCCTGCCGTTCGAGTCCATCGTGTTCGGCCACGTCCCTGAGCCGAAGACCACCAAGAACCGGGTGCACTGGGATCTCGACGTCGACGGCCCGGGGGGTCTCGACGCACTGGTCGGGCACGGCGCCACGGTCCTGCGCGCCCGGGACAGCGAGATCGGCTGGACCGTGCTCGCCGACCCGGAGGGCAACGAGTTCTGCTTGTTCACCCCGGACTCGTGATCTCGCAGGACACCACGCGGGGCGCGGTTCCCGCGAGATCACGACAGCTCGTCGGGCGGGTCTCAGCCCAGTTCGGCGAGCGCGGCGTCGTCGAGCACGATGTCGCCGGCGCCGAGGTTCTCCTCGAGGTGCGCCACGCTCGACGTCCCCGGGATCACCAGCACGTTCGGGCCCTGGGCGAGCACCCAGGCGAGGCCGACCTGTGAGGGCGTGGCGCCGAGCCGCTGCGCGACCGAGATGACGGCGGGGTCGTCGGTGACCTTCGGCGAGACACCGAACGCGGAGCCGAGCGGGAAGTACGGCACGTAGGGGATGCCCCGTTCGCGGCACAGGTCGAGGACGGCCTGGTCGTCGCGCATGCGCAGGTTGTAGGCGTTCTGCACGCAGGCGATCTCGGTGGTGGCGAGCGCCTCCTGCAGTTGCTCGAGGGTGACGGTCGACAACCCGATGCCGCCGATCTTGCCCTCGTCACGCAGGGCGACCATCTCGCCGAGCTGGTCGGCGAACGGCACGTGCTGGTCCGAGCCCGCCTCGACGTGCTCGTCCATGAGGCGCAGGTTGACGGCGTCGACCCGTTCGATCTCGAGGCTCGTCAGGTTCGCCTCGACGCCGGCGCGCAGTTCCTCCGGGCGCTGGGCGGGGGTCCAGTTCGCCTGGTCGTCGCGGGCGCCGCCGACCTTGCTGACGAACACCAGGTCGGCAGGGTACGGGAACAGCGCGGTGTGGATGAGCTCGTTGCTGACGTCGGGGCCGTAGTACTGCGCGGTGTCGATGTGGTTGACGCCGAGCTCGACGGCGCGGCGCAGGACGGCGAGGGCGGCGTCGCGGTCGCGCGGCGGGCCGAAGACGCCCGGGCCGGGCAGCTGCATGGCGCCGAAGCCGACCCGGTGGACGGGGCGGCCGGCGAGGGTGACGGTGGAGGTGTTTGGGGTTGCGTCGCTGGTCATGACTCCAGTCGTACCCGCGTCGTCGGGCGCCCGGGAGGGACAACCCGTCCCCCGCGCCTATCGTCACCGGCATGACAGCAGTGCGGCGCGCATCCGACGACGTCCTCGTCCACCTGCGCCGAGCCCGCGACCACGCCGACCGGCACTACGCCGAGCCGCTCGACCTCGAATCCCTCGCCGCCGTCGCGTGTCTGTCGAAGTACCACTTCCAGCGCCTGTTCGCCTCGACGTACGGCAGGTCGCCCGCGGTCTACCTGTCGGAGCGACGACTCGAGCGGGCCCAGGACCTGCTGCGTGCGACCAACCTCACCGTCACCGAGGTGTGCCACGCCGTGGGGTTCACCAGCCTCGGCTCGTTCTCGTCGCGCTTCCGTGCGCTGGTCGGCGAGACGCCGAGTGCCTTCCAGCGGCGGTACGCGGAGACGGGTGCGCCTCGCGTGCCCGGCTGCCTGGTCTTCATGTGGGGTCTCGCCGAACGTCGTGTCACCGCAAGCGGGGAGAAGCCCGCGGCGGGCGACCCTTCCTAGGCTCGGACGCATGATCTCCAACATCAGCCTGGTGTCCGTGTGGGTGAAGGACATCGACGCCTCGCTCGCGTTCTACACCGACGTCCTCGGCTTCGAACCGAAGGACGACATCACGTTCGGCGAGGGCTTCCGGTGGTGCACGGTCGTCCACCCACAGCAGCCCGAGCTCGCGGTCCACCTCACGACGCCCGGCGAACCCCTCTCGCAAGAGCTGCAGGACGCCATCGTCCGGGCGCAGGCGGGCGGCGGTTTCCCCGGGCTCGGCCTGCAGGTCGACGACTGCCGCGCGACCTTCGAGCAGCTCTCGGCGAAGGGGGTCGAGTTCCTCCAGGAACCGTCGGAGCGGCCGTACGGCGTCGAGGCGCTGATGCGTGACAACTCGGGGAACTGGATGGTGCTCGTCGAACCGCGGTCGTTCACGCCCGACGACTTCGCCTGAGCCGGGATGGCCCCCGCACCCTTAGGCTCGGCGGGTGAAATACGACGAGGGCAGCAACCTCGACCTCTCCGGCGTGCAGGACCGCCGGGGCGGCGTCGGCGGCAAGGGCATCGCGATCGGCGGCGGTGGGGTCGGGATCGTCGGCGTGATCATCTACGTCCTCGTGTCGGTGCTCGGCGGCTCGGGCGGCGACTCGCAGGCCATCACCTCGGTGCTCGGCGGGCTCGGCTCGGGGCAGACCGCCGACAACTCCGAGCTGGCCTCGGAGTGCCGGACGGGCGCCGACGCGAACGACAACCGCGACTGCGCCGTGGTCGCCGACATCGACTCGATCCAGGACTACTGGAACACCGCCCTGCCGAAGCTCGGGACCGCCTACGCCGACGTCCCGACGGTGTTCTTCAGCGGGTCCACCGCGACCGCGTGCGGCCAGGCCGACAGCGGCACCGGCCCGTTCTACTGCCCCGGCGATCAGCGCGTGTACATCGACCTGTCGTTCTACGACGAGCTGCAGACGACGTTCGGCGCCGAGGGCGGGCTGTTCGTCGACGCCTACGTCATCGCGCACGAGTACGGCCACCACGTGCAGGACCTGCTGGGTACCGAGGCGAAGGTCAGGGCGGGCGAGACCGGACCGACGTCGGGCTCGGTGCGGCTGGAGCTGCAGGCCGACTGCTACGCGGGCGTGTGGGCGAAGAACGCCACGACGACCCCGACCGACAGCGGGCGTCCGCTCATCACCGAGATCACCGCCGACGACGTCGACCGCGCCCTCGACGCCGCCTCCCGCATCGGCGACGACTACATCCAGACGCAGGTCAGCGGCGGCACCAACAACCCCGGTGCCTACACCCACGGCACCTCGGCCCAGCGCAAGAAGTGGTTCAGCGCGGGCTACCGCTCCGGCAACCCGGCCAGCTGCGACACCTTCGGCGCCACCTCGCTGTAGGTCCCGGAGAAGTTGATCAAGACGTTTGGGTCGTTGTCGAGGCGCCGGGAGCGACCATTTCGCCTTGATCAACCTGTCCCGAACGCGATCAAGGCGCTTGGGTCGCTGTCCAGGTAACAGGAGCGACCATTCCGCCTTGATCGACATCCGCCCGGCGGTCGGACCGCCGGGGGTGACGTCAGAACGTGCTGGTGTCGATCACGAAGCGGTAGCGGACGTCGCTGCCGACGACGCGGTCGTAGGCCTCGTCGATCTGCTCGCCGGAGATGACCTCGACGGTGGCGCCGAGGTGGTGCTCGGCGCAGAAGTCGAGCATCTCCTGGGTCTCGGCGATGCCGCCGATCGCCGAACCCGCCCAGCTGCGACGCATCGGGATGAGCGCGAACGCGGGGACCTCGAGCGGCTCCGGCGGGGCGCCGACGTTGACCAGCGTGCCGTCGAGCCGCAGCAGCCCGAGGTACTTGTCCATCGGCAGCGGCGCCGAGACGGTGTTGACGATGAGGTCGAAGCTGCCGCGCAGCTGCTCGAAGGCCGAGCCGTCCGCGGTGGCGACGTAGTGGTCGGCGCCGAACTTCTCGCCGTCCTCCTTCTTCGACTCCGACTGCGACAGCACGGTGACCTCCGCGCCGAGCGCGTGCGCGATCTTGACGCCCATGTGGCCGAGGCCGCCCATGCCGACGATCGCGACCTTCCGGCCCGGTCCCGCGCCCCAGTGCTTGAGCGGCGAGTACAGCGTGATGCCGGCGCAGAGCAGCGGCGCGGCCTCCGAGAGCTCGATGCCCTCGGGGATGTTCAGCGTGTAGTTCTCGTCGACCACGATGTGGGTCGAGTACCCGCCCTCGGTCGGACGGCCGTCCTTGCCGGTGGCGTTGTAGGTGCCGACGTTGCCCTCGAGGCAGTACTGCTCCTGTCCGGCCCGGCAGTTCTCGCACTCGCGGCACGAGTCGACCATGCAGCCGACGCCCGCGCGGTCGCCGACCGAGAACTTCGAGACGTCGGAGCCGACCTCCTCGATGACCCCGGCGATCTCGTGGCCGGGGACCAACGGGTAGTTCGCCGCACCCCACTCGTCACGCGCGGTGTGGATGTCGGAGTGGCAGATGCCGGCGAACTTCACGGCGATGAGCACGTCGTGCGGACCGAGGTCCCGACGCTGGATCGTGGTCTTCTCGAACGGGGCCTTGGCGGCGGGTGTGGCGTAGGCGGTGACAGAACGCATGTGCGAGGAACTCCTGGTGGTCGAAGACAGGTTCGAGGACGGTGTACCCCCGCGGCCCCGGGCCTGCCTCGGCACGATGTCGCCGGTCACCTCCGCGTGGGCGTGGCGCCGGCCGGCTCACCCGTGTGGTCGGCCTCGGTGCGGGCCCGGGTGGCGGAGGACCGCGCGCCGAGCGCCTCGAACTCGTCGGCCGCGGCGAGCAGAACCGCCCGGGCGGCGCCCCGACGTCGCGCCCGCCGGTGGGCGAGCCCCGCGACCAGCAGGCACCGGGCCCGGTCGAACGGGATGACATCCGCGGGCACCGCGTCACGCGCGACGAGCAGCTGCTCCACGAGCGTGGTGGTGTCCTCGCCCCGCGCGCTCGCGAGCAGGACCCTCGAGCGGGCGAGACCCAGCGTCGTCCAGGGTCGCGGCAGGCGGGCGTGCCGCCCGGCGAGACGCTCGAGGACGACGTCCGCGGTCGCGAGGTCGCCGACGCCGACGCACGCCTCCAACCAGTCCGGCTCGAACCGCGAGCTCAGCGGTTCGACCATGCCGGTGGCGTCCACCGCGGCGGCGAGATCGGCGTAGGCCGTCGCCGCATCGGCCGCCCGGCCGTCGGCGAGGGCGGTGAACGCCGTCAACTGCAGGCTGATCCGGCGCAACCACTCGTCGTCGGACGCGGCCGCCTCCGCGAGGCCCTCCTCGCCCGCGTCGCGGGCGTCGGCCAGTCGGCCCCGGTGGGCGTCGAGCGTCCCGTCGAGCCAGCGCTCGGCGGCGACGCCCGCCCCGAGTTGGGTGGCGAGTTCGCGGGCGGCGGCGATCCACTCACCCGCGAGCGGGTAGTTGCCGGCGAGCGTCTCGGCCTCGGCCAGGTGCTCGAGCAGTTCGTGCTGCAACGGTTGGTCGCCCGCCGCGACCGCGGTGTCGAGCATCGACCGCAGCCGGTCCCGGGCCCGCCCGTGCTGGTCGGTCTGCTTCCACCAGATGGCGGCGACCGTCCCCGCGACCCGCGACGGGCTGCCGGCTTCCATGTCGAGGGCGCGGTCCAGCAGCTCCACCCGCGGTGGCATCCCGGTGCGGACCTCGTTGAGGAACACCAGCATCAGCACCGAAGCCAGCAGTTCGCGGTCGGTGCCGCCGAACAGGGTGCCGCTCGGGTCGCCGCCGCCGCCCGTCGCCCCCTCCGGGACGTCGAGGACGGCGAGCGCTGCGAGGGCGTGGTCGCGTGCCTCTGTCGCGGCATCGGTGAACGACGCGAGGCGGGCGAGGATCTGACCGGCGAGGTGCGAGGACGGTGTGGTCGCGGCGAGAGCCTGGCGTGCCGTGGTCGCGGCGAGCGGGAGGTCGTCGACACCGAAAGCGATCGTTGCACGCAGCAACAAGGCCTCGGCGAGCAGGTCGCCGTGCAGACCACGGGCGAGGGTGTCCACCTGCTGCGCGACGAGCGAGTAGTTCCCGCAGTCGTACGAGCAGTACAGCGCCCGGAGCCGGAGCCTCGTCGCGGCGTCCGGGGAGGAGCTCCGTGCGGCCGCCCGCTCGTAGAACTCGGCGCCGAGATCGGGTGCTCCCCGCGCCCGGGCCCGCGCGGCGGCCGCGGCGAGTGTGGTGGCGACCTCGTCGTCGGTTCCGGTCGGGCGCTGGGCGAGATGGCGCGCCCGCTCGTCGGGGTCGGGACACGTCGCCGCGAGCGTGCTGTGCAGCCGCCCCCGGACGTCGGCGGGGATGCCCGCGCGCACCGCGCCGGCCTAGGT
>CAXUNA010000107.1:0-5429 GCA_964252095.1 uncultured Jatrophihabitans sp.
ACGCCCGCGCGGGCGATCGCGACCACACCGGTTCCCGCGGCGTCGCTCGGGGATTCCGCGGCCGAGGCGCTGATTCTCATGCTGGACACGGGTGTCGAGTTCCTGCTCGTCACCGACCGGGCGGGTGAGGTGCGGGGTGCGGTCACGCCGCGTGACTTCGTGGTCTCCCCGGCGACCGCGGGCGTCGCGTTGCACGAACAGGTCCGCCGGGCGGCCTCGATCGACGATCTCGTCGCGCGCTCCGCCGGCGTGCCGACGCTGCTGGGGGACCTGATCGCGCGGGGCATGGCCTCGGAGAAGGTCATCGCCGTCCACACCGCGGTCATCGACACCGTGGTGCGGCGGGCGATCACGCTCGTCTTCGCGCGTCACCCGGAGTTGTCCACCGACGCGTTCACCTGGCTCTCGCTCGGCAGCAACGGCCGGCGCGAGGCCGTCCCCAGCTCCGACGTCGACTCGGCCGTCGCGTTCGTGGACGGCCTCGACGAGCAGGCGACCGCCGCCTACCGCGCGGCCTTCGCCGAGGTGCACGACGTCCTCGCCGCTGCCGGGTTCCACGTCGACGGTCACGGCGCCACGGCCCAGCGGGAACCGTTCGCGCGCACCGACGCCCAGTGGCGGGAGGCCGGCCTGCGATGGCTCGCCCACCCCGAGGACGACCTCGGCGTCATCATGACCTCACTGCTGGTCGACGGTCGCCCGATCCACGGCGATCCTGGATTGCCCGTCGTGGCAGGGGTTTTCAACGATCTGCGGGAGCACCCGGGCACCATGCGGCTGCTGCTGCAGGAGTCGCTCTCGCACCGGTCGCGGGTGCGGTCGATGCGCGACGTGTTCGGACGTCGGGTCGACGCGTTCGACATCAAGCGCAATGCCGTGCTGCCGGTCGTCAACATCGCGCGGTGGGTCGCGCTGAGCGTCGGCTCGGCCGAGCTCGCGACCACCCACCGGTTACGGGCGGCGGCGGGCTCGGCGATGTTGCCCGAGGACGAGGCCGCCACCCTCGTCGAGGTCTTCGAGGTCCTGCAGCGGCTGCGGTTGCGCTACCAGTTGCAGCAGGTGCGACAGGGCGAGGAGGCCTCGGACGTGCTGACGATGCACGACGTCTCGCCGATGGACCGCAGCGTGATCGCGCAGGCCGTCCGGGAGATCGCGGCCATCCAGCGCCGGATGTCGAACGTGTCGGCCTACGTCCCCGCCGACATGTGGACCGCACCGAGCCCGTGATCCGGCCGGGGTCGCGAGGACCCCGGCCGGCCCGCGTGAGGTGTCCGGGTCAGACGACCGGGCCGGCCGGATCCAGGTCGTCGGGGCTGACGGCGTCGCCGTAGGTCGGGCCGTCGTCGGACCACACCGCCTTGAGCCGGTTGCCGGTGTTCTCGACGACCTTGGGCTTCACCACCCGCCAGCCGATCGCGAGCACGACCGCGATGATCGGGATGCCGATGACCACGACGATGAAGTCGGTCTTGTGCCAGAAGTGCGGTGAGGTCTGCCAGCCGGAGATCGCCATCCCGACGATCACCAGGCCGAGGAACACCAGCCCGATGATGCTGGTGTACGGCGAGCCCGGCATCTGGAACGAACTGGGTCGCACCACGCCGCGTTTCGACAGGAACCGCAACCGCAACTGGCACAGGAAGATCGTCGCCCACGTGAAGACGACGCCGATGCTCGCGGCCTCCAGCGCGGTCTCGAAGGCCTCGGGGTCGACGGCGTTGAGCACGGCGCCGAGCACGTACACCACCGAGGTCATGACGATGCCCGCCCACGGCACGCCGGACCGGCTCATCTTGAGCGTGAACGACGGGGCCTGCTTGCTCATGCCGAGGCTGCGCAGGACCCGGCCGGTCGAGTACAGGCCGGAGTTGAGGCTCGACATCGCCGCGACGATGAGCACCGCCTGGATGAGATCACCCATCCAGCCCAGGCCCATCTGGGCGAACACGGTGACGAACGGGCTGGTGCCGGCGGTGTACTGCGAGGTCGGCAGCATCGACACCAGCAGCAGGATCGAACCGATGTAGAAGACACCGATCCGGAAGATCACGGCGTTGACGGCCTTGGGCACCTCGCGCTTCGGGTCGGCCATCTCACCCGCGGCGACACCGACCATCTCGATGGCGGCGTAGGCGAAGATGACGCCGGACATCACGAGGATCGGGCCGTACCAGTTGAAGTCGCCGGAGGCCGGCCAGAAGCCGCCGGGGTTGTTCCAGAGGTTCTGGAAGCCGGCGCGGTGCGTGCCGATGTGGATCATCCCGAACACCACGACCACGCCGACGACCAGGAAGATCACGATCGCCCCGACCTTGAGGATGGCGGCCCAGAACTCGAACTCGCCGAACGCCCGGGCCGACAGGAGGTTGATGACGAGCACCACGGCCAGGGCGATGAGCACCGTGGCCCAGGTCGGCATCGACGGCGCCCAGTACTGGACGTAGAGCCCCACCGCCGACAGCTCGGCGATACCGGTCAGGGCCCAGTTGAGCCAGTACATCCAGCCGGTGACGTACGCGGCGCGCTCGCCGAAGAACTCCCGCATGTACGACACGAACGCGCCCGAGGTCTGGCGGTGCAGCACCAGCTCGCCGAGCGCGCGCATCAGCAGGTACGCGATCACGCCGACGATCGCGTAGCTGATCAGCAGCGCGGGACCGGTGCTGTGCAGGCGGGACGCGGACCCGAGGAACAGGCCGGTACCGATCGCGCCGCCGATCGCGATCATCTGGACGTGCCGCCGGTTGAGCGACTGCTTGTAGCCGACCTGTTCGGCGTCGAGGGAGTTGCCGGTCTGGGGCGGGTCGTCGAGCTGCGTCACGGGCTTTCCTCACCTCATGGACATTTGGGTCCGTAAAGCTTTTCGGCGGGGCGTTTCGGGCGCGTGTCGATCCGGGGTCGATCAGAGTTCTGTGTGAACTTGATCAGGAAGACGGTGAAGGCGGAGAAGTGCGAGAGGGACGGAACTTCCGCTGACCGGCCGGATCAGCCGGACAGTCGCGCCGCGGCGTCCAGCGCCAGCCCGAACAGGGCCGAGCGGGCGTCGCCGGCGGTGGTCCACCCGCGGTGCTCCCAGGCCTCGCCCGCGAGGGAGTCGCCCGCCATCAGCAGCTGGCCGTATGGCACACCGAGCCGGCGGGCCACCGCGATGAGCGCCGACGCCTCCATCTCGACGGTGACGCATCCCTCGGCGACCCGGCGGGCCATCCGCTCATGGGTCTCGCGGAACAGCCCGTCGGTGGTCCACGTCCGGCCGACCAGGTGTGCGACGCCGGCCCGCACGAGGGTCGCGACGATCCCCTCGACGACGTCCCGGTCGGCGTCGACCAGCCGACCCGGCGGGAGGTAGTGGAACGAGGTCCCCTCGTCGCGCACGGCGGAGTCGACGACCACGGCGTGGCCGAGCACGAGGTCCGGCACCAACGCCCCGGCCCCGCCGCACGCGACGACCCGGCGCGTCCCCAGGGCGACCACCTCCTCGAGCACCATCGCCGCCACGGGCGCGCCGACGCCCGGGTTGACCACCGCCACCCGGGTGCCGCGGTGGTCCAGTTCCCACACGGTCGAACGGCCGTTCTCGCTCAGCAGGTCGGTGACGCGGCGGACGTCCGCCCGCTCGCCCAGCGCCGCGACGACGTCGTGGAACCAGCACAGGACGGTGGTCTCCGGCATGTCGACGCCGCGGGCGACGACCCGTCGCGCCATCAGCACACCGGGGGAGTCGAGGTCGTCCTCCAGCAGGGGCAGGTCGGGAAACGGCACGCGACGAGCCTGCCAGGCGCCGTGGCAACGCCGACCACGGCTTCGGCCACGCGGGCCGACACTGCACGCAAACCTCGTTCGGAAACGGGTTTTCTCGTGAGCAAGACGATCGGAAAGCACTCCCGGGAAGATCCGCTTCACCGCACCGGAACCGGTCGGATGTGGGATCGTCGTGAGGTTCGTAGATCACCGACCAAGGCCTGCCGTCACCGGCGCGCGCGATCGAGAGGGTGCCCGACGTGACCACCGTGGCGCAGTACCAGGACCGGGCGCACGGAGCCGACCACGACTACCACGTCGGGTCGCCCCACCTCACGCATCCGCAGCTGCGGTTGGAGATCGTCGACCGGTTGCGGGTGCTGGTGCAGGAGCGTGTCACCGCCACCGGCGCGGCCCGGGTGCTGGAGATCGGCGCGGGGCACGGTTCGTTCACCGACCACCTGCTCGCGTTCGGCGCCGAGGTCACCGCGACCGAGATGAGCAGGGGTAGTGCGGACCACCTCCGCGCGCGGTACGCCGCCAACCCGCACGCGCACGTCGTCCACGACGTCGACGGGGCGGCGCCGGCCGCGTTGGGGGAGCAGTACGACCTCGTCGTCGCGGCGTCGGTGCTGCACCACATCCCCGACTACCTCGCAGCCATCCGGTCGTGGACCGACGTCACCGCGCCGGGTGGGACGTTCTTCTCGGTCGCGGATCCGCTGCTGTACTCGGAGGTCGGCTCCTGGTCGCACCGGCTGCAGTGGGGGGCGCACTACGCCTGGCGGCTCGGCCGGCCGGGCCAGTTCACCGCGGCCAGGAACCTGGTGCGCCGCCGCCGGCACGGTGTCGACGCCGCCCACGAGTCCGACATGGTCGAGTACCACGTGCTCCGCGACGGGGTCGACCACCTCGCCCTCGACGCCCAGCTCCGGCAATCCTTCGACAGCGTCGACACCTGGAGCTACTGGTCGACCCCCAGTCCGGTGCTGCAGGCGCTCGGCGAGCGAGCCGGCCTGGTCACCAACTTCGCGATCACCGCGCGCGGCCGGCGCTGACTCCCGCCACCTCCTGACGCAACCGGTGGTTGCATCTGGTGGTCGGTCCCGGCTACCCTCACGTGCAACCGCAAGTTGCACGGTTGACGTGAGGAGAAGGTCGTGGAGTACGGGAGCATCGTGCGCGAGCTGTTCGTCGAGGCGTCGCCCGAGGTGGTGTACGACGTCGTGAGCCGGCCGGAGCACCTGCGGGAGTGGTGGCCGGACGACGCCGACTTCGAGGCGACGCCGGGCGGCACCGGACACCTCACCTTCGGCACCGACGCGGACGCGACCGTCGAGTCGTTCACCGTGGTCGAGGCGACGCCCCCGCAGCTGTTCTCGTTCCGCTGGACGCACCCGGCGGGTGAGGTGGCCGCGCCCGGCAACTCGCTGCTCGTCACCTTCGAACTCACTGCGGCGGACGGCGGCACCCGGTTGCACATGACCGAGACCGGGTTCCGGGAGAGGGGATGGGAGGCGGCCGTCCTCGAGGAGCAGTACGCCGCGCACGCCACCGGCTGGGACCACTACCTGCCGCGCCTCGCGCCGTACGTCGCGACCGTGCGGACCCGGGCATGAGCCCCGCCGCCGCGCCCCTCGCCGCCGCGCTCAGGTCCCCCCCCCGGTAGGGTCGCCCCCGGCGGCTGC
>CAXUNA010000107.1:5439-9497 GCA_964252095.1 uncultured Jatrophihabitans sp.
CGACGCCGCGCTCGGCCACGCAGGCGTCGAGGCGATCGCGCTCGCCGGTTACATGCGCCTCCTCTCCGACGAGTTCGTCGCCAGATGGCGCGGGCGGATCGTCAACGTCCACCCCTCGCTCCTTCCCAAGTACAAGGGGCTCGATCCCCACGCCCGTGGGCGCGCCCCCCCCGCCCCGGGGAAGGCCCCCCGCCGCCGCGCCGGGCCCCGACGCGCGCGGGCCCGCGGGGGGCGACCCGACCCGGCGGCGGATGCTCGACCTGCTGCTCGCGCACGGCCCCGGTACCGCGACCACGCTGAGCGAGCAGCTGCCCGTGACCCGCCAGGCGGTCGCGAAACACCTGGTCGTCCTCGACCGGGTCGGGCTGGTGCGCGGTGCCGCCGCGGGCCGCGAACGCCGCTACGACGTCGACGAGGCGCAGCTGGCCCGCGCCGTCGCCCAGCTCAACGCCGTGGGCGCCACCTGGGACGCCCGGCTGCGCCGCATCAAGCGCCTCGCCGAGGCGATCGAACGAGCCACGAACACCGGGACGACGAAGGAGACGTGACGATGGTCGACATCCTGCACCGGGTGGGCGTCCTCGCGCCCGCCGAGCGGATCTACGCCGCCCTGACGACCGTGGACGGCCTCGCCGGCTGGTGGACGTCGGACACGAGCGGCGACGGCACGCTGGAGTTCCGCTTCGGCGAGGTCGGCGGGTTCGACATGGAGGTGCTCGAGCTCGAACCGCCCACCCGCGTCGGCTGGCAGGTCGTCGACGGCCCGGCCGAATGGGTCGGGACGACGGTCACCTTCGACCTGCGACACCAGGACGACTGGACGATCGTGCTGTTCACCCACGCCGGGTGGACCGAACCGGTCGAGTTCATGCACCACTGCAGCACCAAGTGGGCGACGTTCCTCCTGAGCCTGAAGGCGTACGTCGAGACCGGCACCGGTTCCCCGCACCCGCGCGACGTGCAGATCGGCGACTGGCACTGACTCGCCCGGGCCGTCGACACCCGGTACCGGGCGCGAACAGCGGCGCCGGCGCACCGGCGTCACCGGTGCTGCGGACCGGGTAGGGCCGACGGGACCTCGGCGGCCGACGGGACCTCGGCGAGCACGGCACGGAGCAGCTCCCACGAGTCGAGCACGTGGTCGTAGGCGAGGGTGCGGGCGGCGTCGGCGTTGCCGGCGGCGAGGGCGAACCGGATCGCGTCGTGCTGCCGCAGGTTGGCGTCGTACAGCCGGTCGGCGGCCGAACCGGGGTGCCAGAGCGACTCGCCGGAGAACACGCGTCGCAGCCCGGTGATCAGCCGTTCGATGAGTGGCGCACCGGCGGCCGCGAGGATGGCGTCGTGGAAGGCGTCGTTGGCCGCGTTCCACGCGAACGACGCCTGCTCGCGTTCCTCACCCGACAACCCCTCGCTGCGCAGGAGGTCGGTCTGGGTGCGGAACTGCGCGTTGGTCGCGTCGATCCGCTCGAGGTCGGCCGGGGTGAGCCGCTGCGCCGCCCGGTGGGTCGCGGCGGACTCGAGCGCGGCCCGGGCGAGGAACGCCTGTCCCCACTCGTCCTGGTCCAGCGCGCGGACGCGGACGCCGCGGTTCGGCACGAAGGAGACCAGCCCGAGGGCCGCCAGTTGCCGGAAGGCCTCGCGCACCGGGGTGCGGCTGACCCCGAACCGTCGCGACAGGTCGTCCTGGCGCAGCACGGCGCCGGGTTCCAGCCGGCCGGCGATGATCATCTCCTGCAGCGAGCGGGCCAGCTCGTCGGCCTTCGTGGTGGTGGCGCCGTCCGCGGGCGCGACGGGCTCGGCCGTCACCGCGCCCCGCCGAACCGGACGACGTCGAGGACGTGGGGGTAGCCGTCGGGGTCGACCCGCACGTCGACCAGCAGCGGACCCCCGACGTCCGCCGTGATCGCCGCGGTGAGGGCGGCGGCGTCCGCGACCGACGTCGAGGCCAGCCCCTGGCCGGCGGCGACGAGCGCGAAGTCGGTGGGGGAGTAGGTCACCGTCCGCGCGTCGCCCTGGCCGTCGGGGCGCTGCTTGACGCGGATCAGCGAGAGGGTGGCGTCGTTGAAGACCACCACCGTGACGGGGAGTCGGAGCCGGGCGATCGTCTCGAGTTCACCGAGCGTCATGGCGAGCCCGCCGTCGCCGACGAAGCAGAACACCCGCACGCCCGGCCGGGCGAGCGCGGCGCCGACGGCGGCGGGAACGGCGTACCCCATGGTCGCGAGGCCCGACGAGATCAGCACCTGGCCCGGTTCCTCGGTCGTCCACAACGGCATCACCGCGAGCATGTGGGCACCGGCGTCGACCGTGGCGACGCCGTCCGCGGGGGCGGCCGCGCGCACGGTGGTCACGACGTCCCACGGCGTCATCCCGGTGGCGGCCGCGGGACCGTTGCACAGTGCACTGGCCAGAGCGGTGCGGAAACCCGCGGCGAACCCGTTCGGCCACTCGTCGCGTAACGGTGGGAGGTCACGCAGCAGGGCGTCCAGCGGGCCGACCACCTCGACGGTCGGCTCGAGGTAGCGGTGGGTCTCCGGGTACTCGGACAGGGCCACGACGGGCGCGGCGTGTTCCCACGGGTTGGGGATGAGTTCGATCGAGTCGAGGCCGAGGGTCAGGACGAGGTCCGCGGCGTCGAGCACGGCCGCGTCGGTCCGTGCGCCGGTGAAGGTGCCGGCCGAGTTCGGTCCCGAGTCGGGGACCGTCCCCTTCGCCTTGTAGGTCATGAGCACCGGGATCTGGGTGCCCGCCACGAGTTCCCGCACCGCGGCCGCGTGTCGACGCGCACCCACCCCGACGACCACGACCGGCCGGACCGCTGCACGCAACAACGGTTCCGCGTCGGCGAGCGAGCCGTGGGCATCCGGCGGCCCCGGCGGGGTCTCGTACCCGGACGACGTGGGATCGACGTCGACGTGGACCGCACCGGCGGGCGCGGACCGGGCGGCGGCGACGACGTCGGACATGGTCCGGTACGGATCGAGCGCGCCGACGGTGGTCGACCACTTCGTCACCGGCGCGAACATCGCTCGCTGGTCGATGTTCTGGTGGGCGATCCGGGAACTGCTCTGCTGGTCGACGGTGTCGCACAGCACCACCAACGGCTGCCGGTCCTGCTGGGCCTGGGCGGCACCGTTGACCGCCGCCGCCCCGCCCGGCCCCCCGGGGACCACACACCCGCCGACCGTGCCGGTGAGTTCGGCGTACGCCGAGGCCATGACCGCCGCGCCGGTCTCGGTGTGGGCGAGCACGAACTCGACCCCGGCACGCGCGCACGCACCGATGACGTCGAGGTTGTTCCCGCCGCCGGGAACGCCGAAGAGATGACGGGTTCCGCTCGCTGCGAGGACGTCGGCGACGGCGTCGGCGGGGGTCGGTGACGTCATGCGGCGGTGGCTCCGTCCGTAGTGGGCCAGAGGCGCACGCGGGGCCGCGTGAGCGCGAAGCGGACCGGCTGACCCGGGCGGCACTGCGCCGCGCGGTCCGCACTGTCCGGTTCGAGGACACCGAGCACCGGGTACCCGCAGGTCGTGGGGTGGTCGGCGCCGAAGACGATGGGCCGGCCGTCCCCGGGCACCTCGATCGCACCGCGGATCGTCGGCTCCGACAGCAGTTCGGCGTCGCCGCGCCGTGCGAGCGCCGGCCCGGTCAGCCGGATGCCGACCCGGTCGCTGGCGGCGTCGACGGTGTAGGTCCCGGCCGCGAACCGGTGGAGCGACTCCTCGGTGAACCAGTCGTCGCGGGGGCCGACGGTCGCGCGCAGCACGATCTCCTGCTCGGGCCAGCGGGCGGTGGGGGCGAGGTCCGACGTCGGGAAGCCGAGCGTGTCGGTGCCCACCGGCACGACGTCTCCGGCTCGCAGCGCCCGCCCGATGCCGCTGCGCTCGTCGACCGAACGGGAGCCGAGCACCGGTGCGGTGGCGAGGCCGCCGCGTACGGCGAGGTAGCTGCGCAACCGGGTGGGTGGAGTGGCGAACCGCAGCGTCGCGCCGGCCGGCACCGGGTGGGGACCGTTGCCGCGGCCGGGCTCGCCGTCGACCAGGAAGGGCGCGACCGCG
>CAXUNA010000108.1:0-9476 GCA_964252095.1 uncultured Jatrophihabitans sp.
CTCCACCAGCTTGCCGTGGGCGGTCACCTCGGTCCGCTTTGCGCCGGGCCGGCCGCGCAGCCACGGCTCCATCACCTTCTCCAGCCCCTCCTTGCCGATCTTGAAGCCGGGGGTGATGAGCAGCGGGTCGCGGGTGCGCTGATAGTCCTCCACCGCCGCCGGGCCGACATAGCCGATCAGGTGGCCCACCGCCGCGCCGGCCGCTGACCCACCGCACCCGTGGGTTGCTCGTCGGAGCGGCGGTGCTGCTCGTCGCCGCGGCGGTCGTGGTGGGCCTGCTGGTGCACCCGTCGTCGGCGCCACGTCCGGTCGCGCAGGCGTCGACACCCACGGTGGAGTCGTCGGCGGGGTTCGCCGCCGGCCCGATGCTGGTGACGATCGGTGGCCACGACGCCCTCCAGCCGCCAGGCCTGCCGGGCCTCGGTGCCTCGGTCGAACCGGTGGTCCTCGCCCCGGCACCCGACGTCGTCGCGATCCTCGCCACGGCGCTGCCGGGTTTCCGGGACGTCCACGGCGGCCGGATCCCCTCCGACGACGACGGCCGGTACGGCGTCTACCTCGCGGGCGACTACGCCGGTCGCGGGGGGACCCGGGTGGAGGTCAGCCTCTACACCGTGCGAGCGCCCGGGACGACGTTCGGGACCGACCAGTTCGTCTCCCGGACCCGGTTCGACACCGACGACTTCGCCATCCGCACCGACGTCTCCGTCTTCACCGGAACCGGCTGGTGGGTCCACGTCGTGGGCCTCGGCGCCGACGACCCCGCCACCGTGAGGACCGGCGAGCTCGCCCGGTTGCTCCCGCTCGCGAAGAACCCGGCCCTGGTCGACCCGTGACCGCGCCGGTCGACGAGATCGACGTCGGGCACGATCCCCGCGCCCGACCGCCCTGGCACGACTGGACGCCGTGGCGTCGCCGGCTGACGGCGGTCGTCGTCGCGGTCGTCGTCCTGGCCGCGGCCGGGCTCTGGTTCGTCCTGCGCTCCCCGGCCCCGCCGCCGGCCGCCACGCCTGCGCCACTGGCGACCGCGCCCGGCGCGAACGTCCTCGTGACCGTGCCACCCGACACCAGCCGGTGCCCCGCCGCCCGGCGGTGCCGCTACGACGACACCATCGCCGACGGCGCCCAGCAGGCCTTCGCCGGCGCCTTCGATTCGGCGGGGTTCATCGGCCGCCAGACCGTGACCGACGCCGACTCCGGTGAGGTCTACTGGCAGTACCTGCGGTTCGCGACCGGCACGTTGGTGACGGTGACGCTGACCCAGGAGCCGGTCGCGCGCCTCACCACCCCGCCGGTCGTCGACGACAGCCCGAGCGCCGAGGACCGCCGCAACGGCGCGGTCACGGTCAGTGCGGTCCGCAACGGGTACCTGCTGAAGCCAACGCCGCGGGCCTGCCGGGCCAGGCGCTGCCGGTGTCGTCGGTGCTGCAGTGGCTGCGGACCGTGCCCACGCCCTGACCACGCGGGAGGCGGGCCGGCGCCTGCGTGGGACCATGGACTGCGTGCAGATCCCCAACGTCCTCGCGGCCCGCTACGCCTCGGACGCCATGTGCGAGATCTGGTCGCCGCACCACAAGGTGGTGCTGGAGCGCCGGCTGTGGCTCGCGGTGATGACCGCCCAGCGCGAGCTCGGGGTCGACGTCCCCGACGCCGCGCTGACCGCGTACGCCGCCGTCGTCGACCGCGGGGTCGAGGCCGTCGACCTCGACAGCATCGCGGCCCGCGAGCGCGTGACCCGCCACGACGTCAAGGCGCGTATCGAGGAGTTCGCCTCGCTCGCCGGCTTCGAGCACGCCCACAAGGGCATGACCAGCCGTGACCTCACCGAGAACGTCGAGCAGCTGCAGCAGCTCGACGGGCTGCGGCTGGTGCGGCACAAGGTCGTCGCGGTCCTCGCCCGGCTGGCGCGGCGGGCCGCGGAGTACGACGAGCTCGTCATGGCCGGCCGGTCGCACAACGTCGCCGCCCAGCCGACCACGCTCGGCAAACGGTTCGCGAGCATCGCCGACGAACTGCTCGTCGCCCTGTCGCGCCTCGACGGGCTGCTGGCCCGGTACCCGATCCGCGGCATCAAGGGCCCGGTCGGCACCGCCCAGGACATGCTCGACCTCGTCGGCTCGGCCGAATCCCTCGCCGCGCTCGAGGGTTCCGTGGCGGCCCACCTCGGTGCGGCGCACGTGCTCACCAGCGTCGGTCAGGTCTACCCGCGTTCGCTGGACTACGACGTCGTGACGACGTTGGTGCAGCTCGCCGCCGGCCCGTCGGACTTCGCGACCACGTTGCGCTTGATGGCGGGGCACGAGCTGGTCACGGAGGGTTTCGCCCCCGGCCAGGTCGGGTCGTCGGCGATGCCGCACAAGATGAACACCCGATCCGCCGAGCGCATCAACGGTTTCATGGTCATCCTGCGCGGCCACGCCTCGATGCTCGGTGAGCTCGCAGGTCAGCAGTGGAACGAGGGCGACGTCTCCGACTCCGTGGTGCGCCGCGTCGCGCTGCCCGACGCCTTCTTCGTCATCGACGGTCTGCTCGAGACCACCCTCACCGTCCTCGACGACTTCGGGGCCTTCCCCGCGGTGGTCGCGCGCGAGCTCGACCGCTACCTGCCGTTCCTCACCACGACGGCCGTGCTGATGGCCGCGGTGCGGGCGGGCGTCGGCCGGGAGACCGCGCACGAGGTCATCAAGGAGCACGCCGTCGAGGTCGCCCTCGGCATGCGCGAGAAGGGTGCAGCGGACAACGATCTGTGGGAGCGGCTCGCGGCCGACTCCCGCCTCGGTCTCGACGCGTCCGACCTCGCGGCCGTCCGGGCCGACCCGCTCGCGTTCACCGGTGCGGCCAAGGCGCAGGTCGCGGCGGTCGTCGCGGCCGTCGACGCCGTGGTCGCCACCGACCCCGGCGCCGCCACGTACCGCCCCGCTCCGATCCTCTGACCCGATTTTGTGTACTCAGGCCGCCTGGGGCGGCCTCGATACACAAAATCGGTGGAGTTGCGTCAGAGCAGGCGGGTCCAGGCGGCGGTGTCGGGCGGGAGCAGGCCGTCGGTCAGCGTGAGTGCGTCACTGGTCAACAACACTTGACCAGTGACGTATACGGGCGTTTGCGAGAGGTTGAAGACCACCCGCACACCGTCACGGTCGAACGCGAGGACGTCGGGACCGAGGTCGGCCCAGGCGAACCCGTCACCGCTCATGACCTCACGGCGCCGGCGGAGCGCGTTGCGGTAGAACGCCAGCACGGAGCCCGCGTCGGCGTTCTCCGCCTCGGCCGTCATCGTTGCCCACTGCACCGGTTGCGGCAACCACGGCTGCACGCCGTCCGGGGAGAAGCCGAACGGGGGCGTCGACCCCGACCACGGCAACGGCACCCGGCACCCGTCGCGGCCGCGGACCGTGTGCCCGGACGATTCCCAGATCGGGTCCTGGAGTACGTCGTCGGCGAGGTCCTCGACCTGCGCGAGCCCGAGTTCCTCTCCCTGGTAGAGGTACACCGAGCCCGGCAGGCCCAGTTCGGTGAGCACCATCGCCTTCGCCCGCCGGGTACCGAGCGCGCGGTCGGACGTGGGGAACGGGTACGGCTCGGGAAGCGGAACGCCCGTGTACGCCCGGCCGTACCGCGTCACGAACCGGGTCTCGTCGTGGTTCGAGAGCGTCCAGGTGGCCGGCGCGCCGACCTCGGCGAACGCCGACAGCGAGGCGGAGATCGTTGCACGCAACACCGATGCGTCGAGTGGGGCCTTGAGGACGTCGAGGTTGAAGGTGGTGTGCAGCTCGTCGGGCCGCATGTACCGCGCGAGCCGCTCCATCCCGTTGACCGTCACCTCACCGACGTACATCAGCTCGCGGTCGAAGGAATCGGCGATCTTGCGCCAGGAGCGGAGGATCTCGTGCACGCCGTCGTGGTCCCAGTGCGGCGCGTCGACCCAGCGGACCGGCGCGAACATCCCGCCCTGCGCCTCACCGAAGTCCGGCAGGTCAGGGTGTTTCGCGATCCCGGAGGCGACGTCAATGCGCAGGCCGTCGAGCCCGAGGTCGAACCAGAACCGCATGAACCGCTCGAAGTCCGCACGGACGTCGAGGTCGTCCCAGTTCAGGTCCGGCTGTGCCGGCGCGAACAGGTGCAGGTACCAGGCGCCGTCGGGGACCCGCGTCCACGCCGGTCCGCCGAACGCGCTGATCCAGTCGTTGGGCGGCAGCTCACCGTGCTCGCCGCGGCCGTCCCGGAAGTGGTAGCGGGCCCGCTCGGGTGAGCCCGGGGCGGCGGCCAGCGCCGCGCGGAACCACGGGTGCTGGTCCGAGGTGTGGTTCGGGACCCAGTCCACGATGATCTTCAACCCGAGCCGGTGCGACCGTTCGATGACCGCCCGCGCGTCGTCGAGAGTGCCGAACAGCGGGTCGATGTCGGTGTAGTCGGCGACGTCGTAACCGCCGTCCTTCATCGGCGACGTGAACCACGGGGTGATCCACAGGCCGTCGACGCCGAGGTCGCGCAGGTACGGCAACCGTTGCAGCAGGCCCGGGAGGTCACCGACGCCGTCGCCGTTCCCGTCGGCGAAGCTGCGGATGTAGACCTGGTACATCACCGCGGTGCGCCACCACTCGCCGCTCACGACGCCGCGTCCGCGCGGACCAGTCGACCGTTGCTCAGTGCAACCGGGATCGGGTCCATGATTTCGAAGGCGTCGACGCCCACCGGCTCCAGGTTGCGGAACCCGACCAGGGCCCACGAGCCGTCGCGCCGCTGCACCAGCGGCGCCGCGAACAGGTCGGGCTCCTCGACGAACGGCTGCGCCTTCGCGATGTCCCACGGGCCGGTCACCGACTCGCCCGTGAGCGACCAGGTGCAGTACTCGCCCCACTCGGCGATCCGCTCGGCCGTCATCTCCTGGGGGTGGCAGGTGAACACCAGCGTCGGCGTCCCGTCGATGACGCGCACCTGCGCGACCTCGAGCTGGCCGAAGCCCTCGCCCGGCTCGCAGACCGGCGGCCCGAGTTCCCAGTGCAGCAGGTCGTCGCTGCGGGCCTCGGCCAGCACACCGTCGTCGTTCGGCGCCGCCCCCGCGGCGCGGGCCGCGACGAGCATCCGCCAGCCGTCGCCGTCGGGGTCGCGGAGGACGAACGGGTCGCGCCACGTCTCGCTCGCGCCCGGGTCCTCCTCGAGCGTCTTGTACCAGGGCGCCGCCGCGACGAGCGCCGGCTTGTCGGTCACCCGGCGCCAGGTGAACAGGTCGTCGGACAGGGCGACGCCGACCTTCTGGTCCTTCACGCCGTGCCCGCCGCTGTTGATCGCGGTGTAGTACATCCGCCACACGCCGTCGTCACCACGCACCACCGAGCCGGTCCACAGCGCGAGGTCGTCCCAGCCGTCGGGGTCGGGCCCCAGTGCCTCGTCGTGCACCTGCCAGTCGACGAGGTCGGCCGACGTCGCGTGCCCGATGCGCGCGGCGGTGTGCCGGTGCTCCGGGCCGCCGAGCGAGCGGGGCGCGGTCAGGAAGAACAGGTGGTACAGCTCGCCGTCGTCAGCGATCCAGCTGTCCCAGACCCAGGCATCGGTCAGGCGGAGCACGGCGTCGTCTCCTTCTGCAGTGCGGTGTCGACGGCCACGAGCGCCCCGCCGACGAGTTCCACCGCGACCGGGTCGCCGACCGTCAGGCCGTCGTCGGCCGCGGTGCGGTCGTGCGGGTCGAGGGTGCGGAAACCGAGCAGCGCCCAGCTGCCGTCGCGACGCTGCACCAACGGCGCCGCGTACAGCGACGGGTCGGCGGCGAACGGCTGCGCGTCCCGGACGTCCCAGGGTCCGAGCAGTGACGCGCCGGGTTCGCCCGCTACCACCCAGATCGTGTGGCGGCCGGCGCGGGCGATGCGCCCGGCGGTCTGGTCGACGGGATGGCAGGAGAACGTCAGCACCGGCCGGCCGGCGACCTCGTGCACGTGCGTCACCTCGAGCTGGCTGAAACCGGTGCCGGGCGACGACAGCGGCGGGCCGACCTCCCAGTGCAGCAGGTCGCGACTGCGGGCCTGGCCGAGCACGCCGTCGTCGCCGGGAGCTCCCGCCACCGCGCGGGCGGTGAGCAGCATCCGCCAGCCGTCGCCGCCCGGGTCGCGGAACACGAACGGGTCGCGCCAGGTCGCGCTCGCCCGCGGGTCGCCGGGCTGGGTGCGGTACCACCGGGCGTCGGCGGTGACGACCGGGCCGTCCCCGGCCCGCGTCCACGTGAACAGGTCGTCGGAGACGGCGAGGCCGATGCGCTGGTCGTCCGCGCCGTACCCGCGCGAGCCGAGCGCCGTGTAGAACATCGCCCACCCGCCGTCGTCGCGGCGCACGACCGAGCCGGTCCACATCGACAGGTCGTCCCAGCCGTCCGCGGCGGGCGCCAGCGCGGTGCCGTGGTCGGTCCAGTCGACGAGATCGACCGACGTCGCGTGGCCGATGCTCGCGTGGAAGTGCCGCAGCTCGGGGTCGCCGAGCGAGCGCGGCGCCGAGAGGAAGAACAGGTGGAACAGCTCGCCGTCGTCGACGACCCAGCTGTCCCACACCCACGCGTCGTCCCGACGAAGCACCGCGTTCCCCTCCCGCTGTCGACGTCGTCACCGGAAGGGCGTCACGCTACCGCAAGCGCTTCCGGGGCGCGACGGGACGGAGACCCCGCGGGCCGCGGGTTCAGGCGGTTCCGCTCCCGGCGGTGTCGAGGTCGCGCCGCGGTGGCACCCGCCGGCCGCGGGCGCTCGAGACCCACGCCGCGATGCCGCGCCCGGGGCCGCGGTCCTTGAGCGACATCGCGTGCTTCTCGACGCCGTGCCAGCTCAGCCACGCGCACCCGGCCGAGATCACGATCGCGAGCAGGACGAACGGGACGTAGCCCCAGCGGTACACGTGCAGTGCGGCGAGGACCTGCTCGACGAGGAACCCGTAGAGGTAGACGCCGTACGAGTAGTCGTTCCGCGCGCCGATCCACTGCACGGCCCGCGGCAGCCGGTAGCCGAGCCAGAGCACCGCGTACGCGAGGGCGGGCAGCCCGACGACGTGCAGCCACCCGTAGTGCGCGGTCACCACCACCACGACGACCGCGGCGATCCCGAACCGGTCGTCGAACACGACGAATTCGGAGAACACGGCGATGCAGGCGCCGACCAGGAAGACGAAGACCAGCATGGTGCGGACGTCCCGGTAGAGGAACGGGATCGAGGTGCCGAGGTTCGTCCCGAGCTCGATCCCGATCCGGATGACGAGGAACCCCAGTGTCAGCGCGGGAACGGTGATCCGCGCCCACCGCGGCCGCGCGAGGACCGTCGTGACCACGAGGACCGCGACGATGAGGTAGCAGAAGAACTCGTGCGACAGGCTCCAGAGCGAGCCGTTGAAGACGGGGCCGTACGGGGTGCCGCTGAGCAGGTCGGCGATGCCGTACTGGTTCATGTCGAGCAGCGCGTTGCGGCCGAGGTAGTCGAACGGCCCGCTCGCGACGGTCCAGTAGCTCCCGAACGACCGGCCCAGCCCGCGCCAGGCGACCGGACCGACGACCACCGCGGTGACGAGCAGGACCGTCCAGAACGCCGGGAAGATGCGCAGCACCCGGTGCCACAGGAAGGTGACGACGTCACCCCGCATGCCGCTGCGGGTGATGAGGTACCCGCTGATCGCGAAGAAGCCGAGCACCGCGAAGCCGCCCAGGTTCTCCTGCCCGTGCGTCCACCGGGTGCCGGGGTCCGCGCCCCACCCGCCGAGCGGGGAGGCGTGGGAGACGATGACGGTGACGGCGAGGACCAACCGGACGATGCCGAGCGAGTTGGCGTGGCCCGCCAGCCCGGCGCGGACCGTCACCGGGGATCCGTGCCGCAGGCGCCTGGCCGCGCGCGCCACCGGATTGCCCGTCACCCCCGAAGACTAAGGGATCTCGGGCGTCCGGGCCGGTCGGACGGAGCCCGCTCCTCAGGGGCGGTGCGATGATGACGCGGTGAGCGATGCGGTAGCCGTCCCGGCCGGCTGGGACCACGTCCACTCCGGCAAGGTGCGCGATCTCTACCGGACCGGTGACGGCCGGATCGTCATGGTCGCCTCGGACCGGATGTCGGCGTACGACCACATCCTGTCGACGCCGATCCCCGACAAGGGTCGCGTGCTGACCGCCATGAGCGTCTGGTGGTTCGAGCGGCTCGCCGACATCGTCCCGAACCACCTGCTCGCCACCGACGACCCCGAGCTCCCGGACGCCTGGCGCGGCCGGACGATGATCTGCCGACCGTTGCACATGGAACCGGTGGAGTGCGTCGCCCGCGGGTACCTGACCGGGGGCGGGCTCGCCGAGTACGAGCAGACCGGGATCGTCAGCGGGGTGCGGTTGCCCGCCGGGCTCGTCGACGGCTCGAAGCTGCCGGAGCCGGTCTTCACGCCCTCGACCAAGGCGCCGGTGGGCGAGCACGACCTGCCGATCGGGTTCGACGAGGTCGTCACCACCGTCGGCGCCGACCGGGCCGCGGAGCTGCGCGACATCACCCTCGCCGTCTTCGCGCGGGGCGCCGAACTCGCCGAGCGCGCCGGCATCCTGCTCGCCGACACCAAGATCGAGCTCGGCACCACCGGCGACGGCACGCTGGTCCTCGGTGACGAGGTGCTCACCCCCGACTCGTCGCGGTTCTGGTCCGCCGACGGCTGGGAGCCCGGCCACCGCCAGCCGTCGTACGACAAGCAGTTCGTCCGCGACTGGCTGACCTCGCCCGCGAGCGGGTGGGACCGCGGCAGCGACACCCCGCCGCCGCCGCTGCCGGACGACGTCGTCGCGGCCACCCGCGCGCGCTACGTCGAGGCCTACGAGCGGATCACCGGCGAACAACTCGCCTGACGCCGGCGCCCCGGTGCGGTAGACCCGCGCCCATGACACTCATCGCGGACAACATCACGGTCGACTGCGTCGACTGGCCGGGCCAGGTCGCGTTCTGGTCGGCCCTGCTCGAGTACGCCGACGACCCCCAGAACCCCAACAGCCCCGGCGATCCCGAGGGCCTCATCGTCGGCCCGGCCGGCGGCCCGTCGCTGCTGTTCATCCCCGTGCCCGAGCGCAAGACGGTGAAGAACCGCCTGCACCTCGACCTCACGCCGGTCGGCAGCACCCGCGACGCGGAGGTCGAGCGCGCCCTCGGACTCGGCGCGACGGTGGTCGACGACCGTCGCCAGCCCGACGGCACCGGCTGGGTGGTCATGGGTGACCCCGAGGGCAACGAGTTCTGCGTCGAGCGCAGCGCCGCCGAGAAGGCCGCGGCCCGCGCCTGAGTGGATCCGAGGCTTCCACCACCGCGCTCGGTGTGTGTCCGTGGTGCCCGTTCGCAGGCCCCGCACGGTGCGCGCGGCGGACACACACCATCGGTGGGCACACGCCGCCGAGGGCGACACCGCTCCCGGTCTCCGGGGTGGGCTGCCCACCGACCAGGGTCGAGATCCGGGTCGTCGAGTCCTCGATCTCGTTCATCAGCAGCTCGGTC
>CAXUNA010000109.1:0-9450 GCA_964252095.1 uncultured Jatrophihabitans sp.
CTGCTCGACCGCGGCCGGCCGATCGGCACGCTCGCGATGGCCTGGTCCCACGGGCGCGAACTCGACGCCGTCGACCGCAGCTGGCTCGCCGCCGTGGCCGAGGTGGCGGCGGTCGCGCTGATCCGGGTCGGTGCCGGCGTCGGTACCGGTTCCGGCCCCGCCACCGGCGACGACGCCGTGGGCGCGCCGTGACCGAGCCGCACCGCAACGTGCTGGGCGGCCCGCTCGAGCCGTGCGGCACCGACCCCGTCACCGGCTTCTACCGCGACGGCTCCTGCACCGTCGGGCCCGAGGACGTCGGCGTGCACGGCGTCTGCACCGTGGTCACCACCGAGTTCCTCGAGCACCAGCGCTCGGTCGGCAACGACCTGTCCACGCCCCGCCCGGAGTTCGGCTTCGTCGGGCTGCGTCCGGGCGACCGGTGGTGCGTCGTCGCCCTCCGGTGGCGGCAGGCCGAGCAGACCGGACTGCGGATCCCCGTCGTGCTCGCGTCGACCCACGAGCGGGTCCTCGACGTCGTCCCGCTCGAGGTGCTCCGGCGCCACGCGGTCGACGTGCCCGACACCGTCGAGGGCCTGTGAGCGACGGCCCACTGCTGCACGTCGTGTTCGTGACGCCGGAGATCCCCGGCAACACCGGCAACGCCATCCGGCTCTCGGCCGTCACCGGCACCCACCTGCACCTGATCGAGCCGCTGGGGTTCGGGATGTCCGACGCGCAGCTGCGTCGTGCCGGGCTGGACTACCACGACCTCGCGACGGTGACGGTCCACCCGGACCTCACGGCGTTGTGGTCGGCGCTCGGCGGCGCGCGGGTCTTCGCGTTCACCTCGCACGCGACGACGCCGTTCACCGACGTCCGCTACCGGTCCGGCGACGTCCTGGTCTTCGGCACCGAGTCGGTCGGGTTGCCGGAGGACGTCCTCGCCGACCCGCACGTCACCGACCGGCTGCGCATCCCGATGGTCGCCGGTCGTCGCTCGCTCAACCTGTCGAACTCCGCGGCGATCGCGACCTACGAGGCGTGGCGTCAGCTCGGGTTCGCCGGGGCCTGAGCCCCGCCGTCCTCAGGCGCCGAGCAGCGTCGGCAACAGCTTCTCGACCTGGAGGGTGAGGGTGGGCAGCGCGTCGGGCTCGCCGTTCACGTGCCGGAGCAGCGCGCGTTGGAACAGTCCGTCGAACGCGGCGTAGGCCGTCCCGGTGTCGACGGCGACCGCCCGCCCGGCGAGGTCGGCGTAGCGGCTGACCACCCGCCAGATCATCTGCTGCAGACTGTCGTCGATGTCGAGGACGTCGGCGCGGAACGCGGGCTCGAACATCGACTGGCTGCGCATGTCGTACCAGAGCCGGTGCAGCGCGGTGTCGTCGCGCGCGGTGCCCGCCATCGCCACGCCGAACCCGTGCGCGAGCCCGGGGGCGGTGACCGCGTCGGCGACGAGCTCGTCGTACCGCTGCACGCAGATCGCCTTGTAGTGCTTCACGCAGTGCGTGATGAGGTCGATCTTGTCGCTGAAGTAGTAGTGCAGCACACCGTGGGAGAAGTCGGTGTCCTTCGCGATCTCGCGCAGGCTGGTACGCGCGTAGCCGAGCTCGGCGAGGGTCTGCAGCGCGGCGCCGGCGAGCTCGTCGCGCCGCGCCGCGAACTTGTCGACCTGCCGCCGCGAGACGCGCTCGCGACCGGTCGCCGGTGCGTTCGCGGTGTCGGTCACCGGTGCATCGTAGGCAGCGGCGCAGGATCCTGGACAGGTGTCCGGAGAATCCTTGACAGTCGTCCAGACTCGTCCCTAGCGTGACGCGCACCACGACGACGTGACCTCGGAGGCGACGATGACCCAGCAGGACCTCACCGGCAAGAAGGCCCTCGTGACGGGCGGTGCCCGCGGCTTCGGCGCGGCCGTCGCCCAGGCGTACGCCGAGGCGGGAGCGTCGGTGATGGTGTCCGACGTCCTCGACGACCTCGGCCGGCAGACCGCCGACTCGATCGCGACGAAGACCGGCGCGAACGTCCGCTACACCCACCTCGACATCACCGACGACGCCTCCTGGGCGGCCGCGTCCGCCACGACCGTGGAGCAGCTCGGCGGCTGGGACGTGCTGGTCAACAACGCCGGGGTCGAGATCACCTCGCTGGTGATCGACACCGACGCCGACGAACTGCGCACGATGCTCGACGTCAACATCCTCGGCACCACCCTCGGCATCAAGCACGCGTTCCGGGCGATGCGGCCGGAGGGCGCCGCGGGGGCAGGCGGCGCGATCGTCAACATCTCCTCGGTGGCCGCCACGATCGCGTTCCCCGGCATCGCCGGGTACTCCGCCACCAAGTCGGCGGTGGACCGGCTGACCCGCGTCGCCGCGATGGAGTCGGGCAAGCTCGGCTACGGCGTCCGGGTGAACTGCGTGTACCCCGGCCTGGTGCCGACCGAGATGGGCGTCAAGCTCGCCGTCGAGACCACCGCGCTCGGGCTGTTCGAGAGCACCGACGCCGCGATCGGTGCGGTCGTCGAGCTCACCCCGCTCGGCCGGCTCGGCACCGTCGAGGACATCGCGGACGTCGTGGTGTTCCTCGCCTCCGACGCCTCACGCTTCGTCACGGGCGCCGGTGTGCCCGTCGACGGCGGGATGGGGATGTGACGCTCACCGTTGCAGGCTGCAACGTCCCCGTCGTCACCGCCCGCCGGTAGCCGGCCGTGGCTCTCGTCGACTTCCTCGACAAGGGCGCCTCGCTCGGCCCGGACGCGCCGTGTCTGGTCCTCGGTGAGCGGGTGCTCTCGTACGCCGACGTCCAGACGCTGAGTCACCGGGTGGCCGGCGCGCTGCACCGGGACGGCGTCCGGGCCGGCGACTCCGTCGCGATCCTCTCGGCGAACGACCCGGTGGCGTTCGCGACCGTCTTCGGGATCTCGCGGGCCGGGGCGGTGTGGTGCCCGGTGAACCCGCGCAACGAGGCGGAGGAGAACCGGGCGCAGCTCGAGCTGTTCGGCTGCGTCGCGCTGGTGTTCCAGTCCGCGTTCGCCCCGCTCGTGGCGGCCATCGCCCCGTTGCTGCCTTCGTTGCGCGTGCTGGTCTGCCTCGACGACGAGTCGCCGCTCGGACCGCGTTACGACGACTGGCTCGCGCCCGTCGGCTCGCCCGTCCTCGGTGCACCGCACCGCGAGGACGGGCCGGTGATGCTCGTCGGCACCGGTGGCACGACCGGGACGCCGAAGGGGGTGGTGCTCACCGACCGCAACCTCGAGACGATGTCGGCGATCGTGCTGATGAGCTACCCGTTCTCCGGCCGGCCGACGTACCTCGGGATGGCGCCGCTGACCCACGCCGCCGGGGTGCTGTGCTTCCCGGTGCTGGCCCTGGGTGGGCGGATCGTCGTCATGCCGAAGCCGGACGTCACGGCTTTCCTCGGGCTGGTCCAGTCGGAACGGGTGACGCACACGTTCCTGCCGCCCACCGTCATCTACGCGGCGCTCGGTCATCCCGCGGCCGCAACCACGGACTTCTCGTCGTTGCAGTGCTTCTGGTACGGCGCAGCGCCGATGTCGGTGACGCGGCTGCGCGAGGCGATCGCGGTGTTCGGGCCGGTGATGGGTCAGCTGTTCGGGCAGTCCGAGGCCCCGATGATGGTCACGACCATGTCGCCCGCCGAGCACCTGCGGGCCGACGGCTCGCTCGCCGAGGAGCGCCTCGCCTCGGCGGGTCACCCCGGGCCGCTCGTGACGGTGGGGGTGATGGCGCCATCCGGTGCACTGCTGCCCACCGGCGAGCGCGGCGAGATCGTCGTGCGGTCCTCGCTGGTGATGGCGGGCTACCACCGCAACCCGGAGGCGACCGCGGAGGCCTCGGCGTTCGGGTGGCACCACACCGGCGACATCGGCTACCTCGACGCCGACGGTTACCTGTTCATCGTCGACCGGGCGAAGGACATGATCATCACCGGCGGCTTCAACGTCTACTCCGCGGAGGTGGAGCAGGCGTTGATGGCCCACCCCGACGTCCACGAGGCCGCGGTGGTCGGCCTGCCCGACGACAAGTGGGGCGAGCGGGTCACCGCCGTCGTGCAGCTCGTTCCCGGCCACGCGGTCGAGCCGGCCGATCTCATCGCGTTCGTGAAGGGCCGGATCGGCAGCGTCAAGGCGCCCAAGCAGGTCGAGTTCTGGGACGACCTCCCCCGCTCGAAGGTCGGCAAGGTGATCAAGCCCGAGATCCGCGCCTCGCTGTCCTGACTCTCGCCGCGTTCAGCTGAACGCGCGCGGCGCCCGGCGCCCTGCGGGCTGCGGTCTGCGGTCTGCGGGCTGCGTTCAGCTGAACGTGGTCCGTCGGCCGGGGACCGCCGCCGATGTGCCGGTTCCGGTCGCTGTTCTGGTCGATCCAGCGACCGTTTCCTGCACATCGACCCGCGTTCAGCTGAACGCGCCGACGCGGGCGCCCCGCCAGCCGCGTGCGGATCGCGGGGTGGGATCAGCCCCGGCGCGGGCGGCCCGCCTCACTCGCGCTGCGTTCAGCTCGACCCGGGAGACCGCCCCGGGTGGACACGATGTCCACGGCGTCACGATCTGGGACGTTCTGTTAGGCAGCGCAACGATCGGGTAGAGCGGGAGGCATGCCCGACTCGTCCGGCCCGTTGGTCGTGCTCGACCAGGTCGTGAAGTCCTTCGGGACGCACGCCGCGCTGGACCACGTCGACCTGCAGGTCGCGCGCGGCGAGGTCGTGGTGGTGGTGGGGCCGTCGGGGTCGGGCAAGTCGACGTTGTGCCGGTGCATCAACCGGCTGGAGACGATCGACTCCGGCACCATCACCCTCGACGGTGCGCCGCTACCGCAGGAGGGCGCGGCACTCGCCCGGCTGCGGGCCGACGTCGGGATGGTCTTCCAGTCCTTCAACCTGTTCGGCCACAAGAGCGTGGTCGACAACGTCACCCTCGGGCCGATCAAGGTGCGCGGCGTCGAGAAGGCGAAAGCCCGCGAGCAGGCGATGGCGCTGCTCGACCGCGTCGGCGTGGCGGACCAGGCGGACAAGGCGCCCGCCCAGCTGTCCGGCGGCCAGCAGCAGCGGGTGGCGATCGCCCGGGCGCTCGCGATGTCGCCCAAGCTGATGCTGTTCGACGAGCCCACCTCGGCCCTCGACCCGGAGATGATCAACGAGGTGCTGGCCGTCATGGTCGACCTCGCACGCGACGGCATGACGATGCTGGTGGTCACCCACGAGATGGGCTTCGCCCGGCAGGCGGCCGACCGCGTCGTGTTCATGGACGCGGGCTCGATCGTCGAGACCGCACCGCCGGAGGAGTTCTTCACCCACACCCGCACCGACCGGGCCCGCGACTTCCTGTCGAAGGTCCTCACCCACACCGCGGAAGGAAAGTCCCTGTCATGACATGGCGCCGCATCCGCTCGTCCCGCGTCACCGGCCTCGGCCTCGTGCTCGCCTCCCTCGTCGCCGTCGGCGGCTGCGCGAGCAGTTCCGAGCTGGACTCCACCGGGGGTGGCTCGGCGACCAACAGTGACGGCTCCACCGACTCCCTCGACCAGGTCATCGCCGACGCCCCGGTCGCGGACTCCATCGAGGCGAACACCCTCATGGCACAGATCAAGTCCGCGGGCGTGCTCAAGGTCGGCGGCACCGACGCCGGCCCGGTCTTCTCGATCAAGGACCCGATCACCGGCAAGCTCACCGGTTTCGACGCCGACCTGTCGATGATGCTGGCGAAGTACATCATCGGGAAACCCACGACCTCGTTGACGATCACCTCGGTCGCCACCCGGGAGGCGCTGCTGCAGAACAACACCGTCGACACGGTGTTCGCGACCTACACGATCACCAGCGCCCGCGCCCAGAAGGTCGACTTCGCCGGGCCGTACTACCTGTCCGGTGACGCCATCCTGGTGAAGAAGGACAACACCGACATCAACTCGGTCGACGACCTGGCCGGCAAGACCGTCGTCACCGAGAGCAACTCCACGGCCGCGGCCGACATCGCGAAGTTCGCCCCGCAGGCCAAGGTGCAACTGTTCGCCGACGACAACTCCTGCGTCCAGGCCGTGCAGCAGGGCCGCGCCGACGCCTACGTCCTGGACCAGGGCATCCTGCTCGGCGACGCCACGAAGGCCGACGACGTCAAGGTGGTCGGCACACCGTTCACCCAGGAGCCCTACGGCATCGGCACCCCGAAGCAGAACCCCGAGATGAAGAAGTTCGTCGACGACTGGCTGAAGAAGATCGAGGACGCCGGGCTCTGGAAGCGGCTCTACCAGCTGACGATCGGCAAGGTCGTCACCGGCGACGTCCCCGCCCCGCCCGCCATCGGCTCGGTCGACGGTTCGTAGGCGGCCGTGCTCGGTGACCTGCTGCCGGACCTGCTCAAGGGTCTGCTGACGACGATCGAGCTGTCGCTGCTGGGGTTCGTCGGCGCGCTCGTGCTCGGCACGGTCATCGCGGTGTTCCGGATCTCGCCGGTTCCGCCGTTGCGCTGGGTCGGGACGGCGTGGGTGGGCGTCTTCCGCAACCTGCCCGCGCTGGTGCTGCTCGTGCTGTGGGTGTTCGGGCTGCCCGACATCGGGATCACCACCGGCCTGTTCCTGTCGGCCGTGATCTGCTTCAGCCTGACGTTCTCCGCGACGGTCTGCGAGATCGTCCGTTCGGGGATCGGCGGGGTGGCCGTCGGGCAGGCCGAGGCGGCCCGCGCGATCGGCCTCGGGTTCCGCCAGTCGCTGTGGCTGGTCATCCTCCCGCAGGCGTTCCGCAGCATGGTGCAACCGTTGGGCAGCGTCTTCATCGCGGTCGTGCTGAACACGTCGCTCGCGGCGGCGGTCGGCGTCGCGGAGCTGACCTACCAGAGCCAGGTCCTCACGCTGCAGTACTCGGAGGCGTTGGTGACGTTCCTCGTCGCCGCCGTGCTGTACGTCGTCGTCGCGCTCGGAGTCGGGGTCGTGACCGGTCGGCTCGAACGTCGAGTCGCACTGGCGGGGGCCCGCGCATGAGTTCGACCGAGCGGGTGCTGTTCGACGTCCCCGGCCCGCGTGGACGACTCCGGATCCGGATCGCGACGGTCGTGGTCGTGCTGGTCGTCCTGGGCCTGCTCGTCCTCGCCGTCGTCGAGTTCGGCTCCCACGGCCAGCTCGCCGGGCGCAAGTGGCTACCGTTCCGGGTCTCGCAGATCTGGACGAAGTTCCTGCTCCCCGGCCTGCTCGACACCCTCGAGATCACCGCGGTGGCCACGGTCCTCGCGCTGCCGCTGGGGATCGGGGTGGCGCTCGCCCGGCTGTCCCGCACCCGGCCCGTGGCGTGGGCGGCGCGCGGGTACGTGGAGCTGTTCCGGTCGCTGCCGGTCCTGTTGCTCCTCTACGTCTTCCAGCTCGGTCTGCCCCGCGCCGGGGTCACGCTGCCGGTGTTCTGGCAGCTGACCATCCCCATCGTCATCAGCTCGGTGGCGTACACGGCAGCCCTCGTCGGCGCGGGTGTCCGCGCGCTCGACCCCGGCCAGGTCGAGGCCGCCGAGAGCATCGGGCTGCGCTACTGGGCGGTGATGCGGAACGTGGTGCTGCCGCAGGTCCTGCGCCGCCTGCTGCCGGCGCTGATCACCGAGGTCGTGGCGATCCTCATCTCGACCACGCTCGGGTACGCCGTGAGCTACACGGAACTGTTGCACAATGCCCAGACGATCGGGCAGTTCTACCAGGTGCCGGTGCAGGCGTACCTCGTCGTGGCCGTCATCTACATCGCGGTGAACGGTGTGCTGTCGCGCGTCGCCACCCTCGTCCAGCGGCGGCAGGTCGGTGGCCGGGCGGCCGGGCGTCGGGTCGCGGTGGATCCGCAGCTCGCCGGCCGCTGACGGCGGGTGGGTAACGTCGGGGCGTGCCGAGTGCGAAGCCCGATCCGTCCGCACCCGCGCCGTTCGAAGGGTTCCCCGAGGAGGCGCTCGACTTCTACGAGGGTCTCGAGGCCGACAACTCGAAGGCGTACTGGACCGACCACAAGGACGTGTACGACCGCGCGGTGGCGGGGCCGATGCGGTCGCTGCTCGCGGCGCTCGAGCCGGAGTTCGGCACGGCCAAGTTCTTCCGGCCCTACCGTGACGTCCGGTTCAGCAAGGACAAGACCCCGTACAAGACGCACGCGGGCGCGGTGGTCGGCGGCGACGGGCAGACCGCCTACTACGTGCAGGTCGGAGCGGACGGGCTGCTCGCGGCCGGCGGGTACTGGTACTGCACGACCGCCCAGGCCCGGACCCTGCGCGCCGCGATCGCCGACGACAAGTCCGGCCCACCCGCGGTCCGGGCCGTGAACCGCCTGGAACGCAGCGGTTTCCGGATCGGGGGCGCCGAGCTCAAGCGCATCCCGAAACCGTGGGACGACGCCCACCCCCGCGCGTCACTGCTGCGCCGCAAGGCGTTGTCGGCGGCAATCCACCACGAGCCGGCGGAATGGTTGCACACCGCAACGGTGCTCGCCGAGGTCGCCGAGGCCTGGCGGGCCGTCACCCCGCTCAACCGCTGGCTGGCCCAGCACGTCGGGCCGCCGGAGCGGTAGGAGGTCGCGCCGAGCGGGATCAGCCGCCGCCGCCCCACACGGCCTGGGCACCGGAGTCGCCGATACGGACGACCATCCACACCGTGAGCGCGGCCGCCACCACGCCGAGCACGGCGAACACCACGTTGCCGACC
This sequence comes from uncultured Jatrophihabitans sp., assembly GCA_964252095.1. Classification (GTDB taxonomy): domain Bacteria; phylum Actinomycetota; class Actinomycetes; order Mycobacteriales; family Jatrophihabitantaceae; genus CAXUNA01. Next base: position 8,658 of record CAXUNA010000109.1, read on the forward strand.
TTGGTGGCGGTCGCGGTCGCGACGGTCGCGGTCGACGTGCGTTCCGCGACGGCCACGCCGCCGCCGCCGGACGGTGCGCCGACGGTCAGCACCTGCTCGGCCTGGCGCCGCAGCCGCAACGACCACACCCAGTGCGCGAGGGCCACGACGAACAGTGCGATCGCGTAGGGGAGCAACTGGTCGCCGAGGTGGGCGTGCTTCTCGATGGCCGGGTTGTCGCCCCCGAACTGCTTCTCGAGGTACTCGCCCGCGCTCGTCGTGATCGGCACCAGGACCAGCCCGACCAGGGCGAGCAGCGGCGTCACGATCCCGAGCCGGCGGCGGGCGGTCGGCCACAGCACCGACAGCGCGAGGGCGAGCGACGCCAGCGGCAGCAGCACGACGACGGCGTGGACCAGCAGCACGTGGGCCGGCAGGCCGTTGATCGTGTCGATGGCGAGCATCTCAGGCCTTCACGACGGAGTCGCCGGAGACCTTCACCGGGACGGTCGACAGGTCCTGCGTCGCCGGGCCCTGGGTCACCTTGCCGGTGAGGTCGAACTCCGAGCCGTGCAGCGAGCACTTGAACTTCCCGCCGTCGGGCTTGACCTGGCCGCCCTGGTGCGGGCACACGGCGCTGAACCCGTCCACGGTCCCGGCGGTGGGTTGGGACAGCAGGACGTTCTCACCGTCGGACTGGGCCGACGCCGTGCCACCCACCGGCACGTCGGACAACGCGGCGATCGCGTCGGCGGCCGGGGCGGCCGCGGACGACGAGGCGGCGGACGAGGTCGGGGCCGCGGCGGACGAGGAG
>CAXUNA010000110.1:0-9424 GCA_964252095.1 uncultured Jatrophihabitans sp.
GCTGCCGGTGGGCTTCTCGGGCTGATCAGCCTGACCCTCGACCTCAGGGCGAGTCGTGCGGCGGGCCATCGTGGTGCTCCCCCCGCTCGTACGAGGTTGCACCGTCGCGGTGGTGCAGTCTCGTCCACGGCGACGGTGCCCACCGCCGGACACGCGCGCGAGATCCGACCTCGACTCGAGGTCGACGACCGGGCCGCCGCCCCGGCGGCGCCGACTCACTCGCCCCGGCGGGCGCGGACCTTCGCGAGCGCCTCTTCGAGGATGGCGGCGCCGTCCTCGTCGGTGCGGCGTTCCTTCACGTAGGCGAGGTGTGTCTTGTACGGCTCGTTGCGCAGCGCCTTCGGCGGGGCGTCGGACTTCCGGCCGGCCGGGTAGCCGCAGCGCGGGCAGTCCCAGGTGTCGGGCAGGTCGGCGTCGGCGGCGAAGGCCGGCTGCACCTCGTGCCCGTTCGCGCAGAAGAACGACACCCGCTGACGCGGTGCCGATTCGCCTCGCTCGTTCTCACCCATCGGTCCGGCGCCGACTCGGCTGCCTCGGATGGCGTTGCCTCCAGCCACGGGAGACCCCCTCAGGTCGTACGTCGGTCGAAAGTTGTGGATGTGCGGCGCGGGGCGCACGGCCCGGCGCGGCGGCGTCAGCTGGTCTTGTAGAGCAGGCCGAGCCCGATGATGCAGACCGCCCAGACGATGCCGGAGATGATCGTCAGCCGGTCGAGGTTGCGCTCGACCACCGACGAGCCCGACAGGCTCGAGTAGAACGAGCCGCCGAGCATCGAGGACAGGCCGCCGCCCTTGCCCTTGTGGAGCAGGACGAGGACCACCAGCAGCGCGCTGAACACGATGAGCACGATGGACAGGGCGAGGATCACGAACGCAGTCCCTTGAGGTCGGCGGTGCGGTGAGCGGGCAGCCAGCGGCGGGCGCTGCTGGCGCAGCACGTCGTCCTAGCAGGTGGACGGTCGGTCACAGGATAACGGTTGAGTCGCGCTTCGTCCGAATCCGATACGCGACCGGGTGCGGCGGACGCACCGGACGGCCTAGTGCAGCGCCGCCCGGCAGATCGCGGCGAACGCCTCGGCGTCGAGGCTCGCACCACCGATGAGCCCGCCGTCGACGTCGGGCTGGTCGAGCAGCGAGGCGGCGTTCTTCGCGTTCATCGACCCGCCGTAGAGCACCCGCACGGTCGCGGCCGCCGCCGCCGAGTACGACGTCGCCAGCTGCGCCCGCAGCGCGGCACAGACCTCCTGGGCGTCGTCCGGCGTGGCGGTCCGGCCGGTGCCGATCGCCCAGACCGGCTCGTACGCGACCACGACGCCCGGCGCCGAGACCAGCTGCTCCTCGGTGATCTCGGCGAGCCCGAGCGTCAGCTGCGTACTGCAGTGCGCCACGTGCTCCCCGGTCTCCCGGATCTCCAGCGGCTCGCCGACGCAGAGGATCGGCACGATGCCGTTCGCGATCGCGGCGCGTGCCTTGGCGTTGACGATCTCGTCGTCCTCACCGTGGATGGCCCGTCGCTCCGAGTGCCCGACCGTCACGTACGTGCAGCCGAGCTTGGCGAGCATCGGCCCGCTGACGTCACCGGTGTACGCACCGGAGGCGTGTGGCGAGAGGTCCTGCGCGCCGTACGTCAGCAGCAGCTTGTCGCCGTCGACCAGGGTCTGGACGCTGCGCAGGTCGACGAACGGGGGCAGCACCGCCACGTCGACGCCCGCGTACACGCCCGGGTCGACGCTGTGCGCCACCTTCTGGGCGTGCGCGATGGCCTCGAGGTGGTTGAGGTTCATCTTCCAGTTGCCGGCGACGAGCGGCCGGCGGCCCGGCCGGCCGGAGGACGGGGCGGCCGGGCTCATGCCGACTCGAGCACGGTGACGCCCGGCAGCGGCTTGCCCTCGAGGTACTCCAGCGAGGCCCCGCCACCGGTCGAGATGTGCCCGAACGACGACTCGTCGAGCCCGAGGGTCCGGACCGCGGCCGCACTGTCGCCGCCGCCGACCACCGACAGGCCCGGCGACGCGGCCACGGCCTCGGCGACCGTCCTGGTGCCGGCGGCGAACGGCGCCAGCTCGAACACGCCCATCGGCCCGTTCCAGAACACCGTGCGGGCGTCGGTGAGCGCGGCGGCGAACGCCGCCGCCGACTCCGGGCCGATGTCGAGGCCCTTCCAGCCGTCCGGGATCGCGTCCGCGGCGACCGTCTGCGTGTGCGCGTCGGCCGAGAAGGCGTCCGCGACCACGACGTCGGTCGGCAGCAGGATGCGGTCACCGGCGTCGGCGAGCAGCCTCCGGCAGGTGTCGATCATGTCCGCCTCGAGCAGCGAGTCACCGACCCCGTGGCCCTGGGCGGCCAGGAACGTGAAGCACATCCCGCCACCGACCAGCAGCTTGTCGACCTTCGGCAGCAGCGACTCGATCACCGCGAGCTTGTCCGACACCTTGGAGCCGCCGAGCACCACCGCGTACGGCCGCTCGGGCTCGCCGGTGAGCCGCCGCAGCACGGCGAGCTCGTCGCGGACCAGCCCCCCGGCGTAGTGCGGGAGCAGGAACGCGACGTCGTACACCGACGCGTGCTTGCGGTGCACAGCTCCGAACGCGTCGTCGACGTACGCACCGCCGGGCTCGGGCAGCTCGCCGTCGGTGTCGTCCGCGCCTCCGACCAGCTCGGCGTAGGCCCCGGCCAGGGCGAGCCGCTCGGCGTCGTCCTTGCTGGTCTCCCCCGGCTCGAACCGGACGTTCTCGAGCAGCAGGACGTCACCGTCGGCGATGGCGTCGGCGAGCAACCGCGCGCTGTCGCCGACGGTGTCGAGCGCGAACTCGACCGGCTTGCCGAGCAGCTGCGCCAGCCGGTCGGCTACCGGCCGCAGTGAGTACTGCGGGTCCGGCGCGCCCTTCGGCCGGCCGAGGTGCGCGGCCACGATCACGCGCGCGCCGGCGTCGGCGAGCTTGGTGATCGTCGGCAGCGACGCCCGGATCCGGCCGTCGTCGGTGATGACGCCGTCCTTGAGCGGGACGTTGAGGTCCGAACGGACGAAGACCCTGCGGCCCCGGACCCCCAGGGCGAGCAGGTCGTCGAGTGAGCCCGTCACGAGGAGAAGGGCTGACCGACCAGCTGCACCAGGTCGACGAGCCGGTTGGAGTAGCCCCACTCGTTGTCGTACCAGCCGACGACCTTCACCTGGTCGCCGATGACCTTGGTCAGGCCGCTGTCGTAGATGCACGAGGACGGGTCGGTGACGATGTCGCTGCTGACGATCGGGTCGGCCGTGTACTTCAGGTAGCCCTTGAGCGCGCCGTCGGCCGCTTCCCGGTAGGCCGCGTTGATCTCGTCGACGCTGCCCGGGGTGGTGCCGAGCGTGACGGTGAGGTCGGTCGCCGAGCCGGTGGGGATCGGCACGCGCAGCGCGTAGCCGTCGAGCTTGCCGACCAGCTGCGGCAGGACCAGGCCGATGGCCTTCGCAGCACCGGTCGAGGTCGGGACGATGTTGAGGGCAGCGGCCCGGGCGCGGCGGAGGTCCTTGTGCGGGCCGTCCTGCAGGTTCTGGTCCTGCGTGTACGCGTGGATCGTGGTCATCAGACCGGCCTGGATGCCGCCGAAGGCGTCGTCGAGCACCTTCGCGAGCGGCGCGAGGCAGTTGGTCGTGCACGACGCGTTCGAGACGATGTCGTGGTTTCCCGGGTCGTACCGGCGCTCGTTGACGCCCATGACGATGGTGATGTCCTCGTTCGAGGCGGGCGCGGAGATGACGACCTTCTTGGCGCCGCCGTCGAGGTGCGCCCTGGCCTTCTGCGCGTTGGTGAAGAAGCCGGTCGACTCGACCACGACGTCGACGCCGAGGTCGCCCCACGGCAGGTTCGCCGGGTCGCGCTCGGCGAGGACCTTCACCAGCTTGCCGTCGACGCTGATCGCGTCGCCGTCGACCGCGACCTCGCCCGGGTAGCGGCCGAGGATCGAGTCGTACTTCAGCAGGTGGGCCAGGGTCTTGGTGTCGGTGAGGTCGTTCACGGCGACGATCTCGAAATCGGCGCCGGCGGCCTGGACGGCCCGGTAGAAGTTGCGGCCGATGCGGCCGAAGCCGTTGATGCCCACACGCACGGTCACAGCAGGACTCCTTGTGTTCGAGGGGTCGGTTCAGGTTCTCGTCAGGTGGTGCTCGACACGGAACCCTACTGGCCGACCGGCCAGGGTTCGTGCGGCACTGGTTACCCGCGGGTAGCCCTCCGGCTCAGTTGAGCATGTCGGGCGTGACGGCCGATTCGGTGTCCGGGATCCCGAGATCCTGGGCGCGCTTGTCGGCGAGCGCGAGCAACCGGCGGATCCGGCCGGCCACCGCGTCCTTCGTCATCGGCGGGTCGGAGAGCGCTCCGAGTTCCTCCAACGACGCCTGCTTGTGCTCGACGCGCAGCCGGCCGGCGTCGAGCAGGTGCTGCGGCGCGTCGTCGCCCAGGATGTCCATCGCGCGCTCCACCCGGGCGCCGGCCGCGACCGCAGCGCGGGCCGAGCGACGCAGGTTGGCGTCGTCGAAGTTGGCCAGCCGGTTCGCGGTGGCGCGGACCTCACGGCGCATCCGCCGCTCCTCCCAGGCCAGCACGCTGTCGTGCGCACCGATCCGGGTCAGCAGCGCCCCGATGGTGTCGCCGTCGCGGACCACCACGCGGTCGGCACCGCGCACCTCGCGGGCCTTCGCGGTCACGCCGATCCGGCGTCCCACCCCGACCAGCGCCAGCGCCGCCTCGCTCGAGGGGCAGGTGATCTCCAGCGACCCGGCGCGGCCGGGTTCGGTGAGCGAGCCGTGGGCGAGGAACGCCGCGCGCCACGCGGCTTCCGCGTCGGACATGTTGCCGGAGACGACGAACTGCGGCAGTCCCCGCACCGGGCGCCCGCGCAGGTCGATGAGGCCCGCCTGCCGGGCGAGGCCCTCGCCGTCGCGGGTGACGCGCACGACGTAGCGGTTGGCCTTGCGCAAGCCGCCCGCCGAGACGATCGAGATGTCCGAGGCGTGGCCGTAGACCTCGAGGATGTCCTTCTTGAGCCGCCGGGCGACCGAGCCGGTGTCGAGTTCCGCCTCGATGACGATGTGGCCCGCCACGAGGTGCAGGGCACCGGCGAAACGGAGCATCGTCGCGACCTCGGCCTTGCGTGCGGACTGCCGGGTCACCTCGACACGGGACAGTTCGTCCTTGACCGCGGACGTCATCGCCACGAGCTGTTCCTCCTGGGGGGTTCGGACGTCGGGTGGGCGCGCTGAGCGAGCACCTGACCGTAGGCCACGGCGAGCCGCCGTGGGTCGTGCCGGTCGACGTGATCAGGATCCCGGATGTCGGCGAGCACCACCTGCGCCCCGAGTTCGGCGGCCGCGGCCTCCACGTCGGCGAGCTGGACCGCGTCGAGCGTCGACGGGTCCGCGAGCACCACGTCGACCTCCAGACCACCGACCCAGCGGCTCTGCCGGCGCAGCACCTGCAGGTGCTCGGCCGGGCTGAACCCCGAGGTCTCGTCGGTCTGGGCGACGAGGTTGAGCACGACGACCTTGAGGCCGCGGGTGGCCACCAGCGCGGCGGCGAGTTCGTGCACGAGCAGGTGCGGGATGACGCTGGTGAACCACGATCCCGGCCCGAGCACGACCAGATCGGCCTCGCGGACGGCGTCGACGGCGGGCGCGCACGCCGGAGCGCCGTTCGGGAACAGCTGGATCGCGGCGAGCCGGCCACCGGCCGCGGCGATCGCGGCCTGGCCCTGGATCCGGTCGACGCGCACCGCGCCGTCGTCGACGTCGTGCTCGATGTCGGCGACGAGGTCCAGCGGCTTCGGGCTCATCGGCAGCACGCGACCGGTCGCCCCGACCAGGCGGGCCATCGCGGCGAGCGCGTCGACGGGGTCCGGGTGCAGCTCCAGCAACCCGGTGAGCACCATGTTGCCGACCGAGTGGCCGGACAGCGAGCCGCGGCCGCCGAGCCGGTGCTGCAGCACCGCGGGCCACCCGTCGGCGTCGGTCAGCGCGACCAGCGCCATCCGCAGGTCGCCCGGCGGCAACACCGGCAACTCCCGCCGGATCCGGCCGGAACTCCCGCCGTCGTCGGCGACGGTGACCACCGCGGTGACGTCGGGGGTCAGCTGCTTGAGCGCCGCCAGCGAGGCCGAGAGCCCGTGGCCGCCACCGAGCGCGACCACGCGTGGCGGCCGGCTCGATTCCGATGCACGGTGCAACGACGGCGCGACGACCGGTGTCGAGAGCAACGGTTCTGTCATTCGCGGCCCACGTCGCGGTGGACGACGGTGGCGCGGACCCCCTGCGCGTCGAGACGCGCCGCCAGTTCGCGGGCGATGACCACCGAACGGTGCTTGCCGCCGGTGCAGCCGACGGCAAGGGTCATGTACCGCTTGCCCTCGCGGGCGTACCCCGCGCCGATGATCTGCAGCACCTCGCCGTAGAGGTCGAGGAAGTGCTCCACGCCGTCCTGGCTCATGACGTAGTCGCGGACCTCGTCGGTCTCGCCGGTGAGCGGGCGCAGGTCGGGGATCCAGTGCGGGTTGGGCAGGAACCGCACGTCGACGACGAGGTCGGCGTCGACCGGCAGCCCGTACTTGTAACCGAACGAGAGCACCGTGGCGTGCGGGGGTTCGGTGCCGCCGGTCAGCGGGAACGAGCCCTCGATGACGCGCCGCAGCTGGTGGACCGAGAGGCTGCCGGTGTCGACGACCAGTTCCGCCTCCTCGCGCAGGCCGGCGAGGACCTGCCGTTCCCGGGCGATGCCGTCGACGAGCCGGCCCTCCGGACCCTGCAGCGGGTGCTCGCGCCGGTTGCTCTCGAACCGCCGGACCAGCACGTCCTCGGCCGCCTCGAGGAACAGCACGCGCGGCTTGAGGCCGCGGTCGTCGAGCTCGCGGATGACCGCCCGCAGGTCGGCGCTGAACGGCCGGCTGCGGACGTCCATGACGACGGCGATGCGGCTGATCGCGCCCTGGCTGCGGCTGCCGAGGTCGACCATCGTCGCGAGCAGTTCCGGCGGCAGGTTGTCGACCACGTAGTAGCCGAGGTCCTCGAGGCACTTGGCCGCGGTGCTGCGGCCGGCGCCGGACAACCCGGTGACGACGACCGTCTCCAGGACGGTCGACGGCGGCGCGGGGGTGGCGTCGTCGGGGCTGGTCACGCGACCATCATCGCGCGTCAGCCCTCCAGCACCTCACCGGTGGTCACGTTGATCGCGGGCTCGGCCGGCGGCTGGTCGTGCAGCGCCGCGACGATCGCCTCCGCGGTGGCGGGCCCGATGCCCGGCACCTCGCGGATGTCGTCGACGCTCGCGGCGCGGAGCTTCTTCAGCGACCCGAACTGCTTGAGCAGCGCCTTGCGGCGCGTCTCCCCCAGCCCGGCCACGCCGTCGAGCGCCGAGACCGTCATGGACTTCGACCGTTTCTGCCGGTGGTAGGTGATGGCGAACCGGTGGGCTTCGTCGCGCACGCGTTGCAGCAGGTAGAGCGCCTCGGAGGTCCGCGGCAGGATCGCCGGGAACTCCTGGTTCGGCAGCCACACCTCCTCGAGGCGCTTGGCGAGGCCGACGAGCGAGACGTCGGTGATGCCGAGGTCGTCGAACACCGCCTGGGCGGCCGCGACCTGGGGCGCGCCGCCGTCGACCACCAGCAGGTTCGGCGCGTACGCGAACTTGCGAGGCCGTCCGGTCTCCGGGTCGATGGGCCCGTTGACGCCGGGCTCGCGGTCACCGTCGGGGTCCGGGGCGTCGAGCGACGGCACGTCGGACGCGTCGCCGGAACCGCCGTCGGCGATCTGCTCGTCGAGGTACCGGGCGAACCGACGACGCGTCACCTCGGCGATCCACTGGACGTCGCCGGTGCCCTCGGAGGTGTCGCGCAGGGCGAAGCGGCGGTACTCGCTCTTGCGGGCGAGGCCGTCCTCGAACACGACCATGCTGGCGACGACGTTGGTGCCCTGCACGTGGCTGATGTCGAAACACTCGATCCGCAAGGGGGCATCGGGCAGCTCGAGGTGTTCCTGCAGCTCGGCGAGCGCCATCGACCGGGCGGTGAGGTCGGACGCCCGCTTGAGCTTGTGCTGCAGGAACGACTCCGCCGCGTTCTTGCCGACGGTCTCCATGAGCGTGACCTTGTCGCCGCGCTGCGGGACCCGGATGGTGACCCGGCTCCCCCGCCGTTGCGACAGCCAGTCGGAGAGGACGTCGACGTCGTCGGGCAGCTCCGGCACGAGGATCTCGCGCGGGATGCCCGCGCCGTCCTCGCCGGCGAGGTCGGGGTCGTCGGCGTCGGGGTCGTCGGCGACGCCGTAGAACTGCCCGATGAACTGGTCGACCAGCACGCCGGTGTCGATGTTCTCGTCGGCACTCGCGACCTTGTCGATCACCCAGCCGCGCTGGCCGCGGATCCGCCCGCCCCGGACGTGGAAGACCTGCACCGCCGCCTCGAGGTCGTCCTGGGCGAAGTTGACGACGTCGGCGTCGGTGCCGTCGCCGAACACCACCGCCTGCTTCTCCAGCGCGCGACGCAGGGCCCCGAGGTCGTCGCGCAGCCGCGCGGCCCGCTCGTACTCCTGGTCCGCGGCCGCGGTCTGCATGGCCTTCTCGACCCGCCGCATCATCAGGTCGGTGCGGCCGGCCATGAAGTCGCAGAAGTCGTCGACGATGTGGCGGTGCTCGTCGGCGTCGACCCGGCCGACGCAGGGCGCGCTGCACTTGTCGATGTAGCCGAGCAGGCAGGGCCGGTTGATCTGGCCGGCACGGACGAACACGCCCTTGCTGCACGTGCGGGCCGGGAACACGCGCAGCAGCAGGTCGAGCGTCTCGCGGATGGCCCAGGCGTGGGAGTACGGGCCGAAGTACCGCACGCCCTTGCGCTTGGCACCCCGCATGACCTGCAGACGCGGGAACTCCTCGCCGATCGTCACGGCCAGCCAGGGGTAGCTCTTGTCGTCGCGGTACTTGACGTTGAACCGCGGGTCGAACTCCTTGATCCAGCTGTACTCGAGCTGCAGGGCCTCGACGTCGGTGTTGACGACGGTCCACTCCACCCGGGCCGCACTCGTGACCATCTGCCGGGTGCGGGGGTGCAGCGCGGACAGGTCCGCGAAGTAGGAGTTCAGCCGCTGGCGCAGCGACTTCGCCTTGCCGACGTAGATGACGCGGTCGCGCTCGTCGCGGAAGCGGTAGACCCCCGGGTCGAGCGGGATGCTGCCCACCGCCGGGCGGTAGGTGGACGGGTCGGGCACGTCCACCACGGTAGTTCGCGCGTCCGACAACCCCAGCGCCCGGGCGACGTGCGTGAGCAGCACCTGCCGCTCGGGCCGTGGCGCGGTCTCGGCCGCGGCCGACAACCGCACCTGCGACCCGACGGGATCGTCGAAGTCCCACAACGCCGCCGGGTCGGTCACGCGGTGATCATCGCGCGTCCGCGCCCCGGCGGCG
>CAXUNA010000111.1:0-9411 GCA_964252095.1 uncultured Jatrophihabitans sp.
GGTCAGGAGTGGATGGTCAGGCAGGGGTTACCGAGGTTCTGGTAGCCGCCTCCCGACTTCTTGAGGTAGAAGCTCGCACACAGGTGCGAGCCGTTCGGGAAACTGCGGTTCACCGGGAAGGTGTGGCTGTACGTGGCCGGCACGCAGGACCCGCTGGTGCAGTAGCCACCCTGGTAGCTCGCGTCCGGGGTGTTCACGCTGTAGCCGGCCTGCGAGTCCAGGATGTTGAAGTGGCCGACGCCGCCGTACTGGATCTTGACCGTCACCTTGACGTTGCCGACGGCCAGGCCTCGGGCACTCCCGGTGTCGATGGTGACGCCACCGCTCGAACTGGATGCCGCCGGCCGCACCGTGGACGCGTCGGCCGTGGCGGTCGTGGCGCTCGCCAGGAGGACGAGCCCCAGGATCGGCACTGCGACGACCGTGCATCGAGCCGGACTGAGACGTGACATGCGAACTCCTTCGTGTCGCGGGACAGGAGTTGCAGTGTCACGCCCGCCGGCGATAGATCACACACCGCGCGAGTGACGATCACATTCAGATCGTGTCAGCCACCGAGGCGACAGCAGCGCCGCGAGCCTCGAGCTCGGCCCGGCCGCCGTCGGTGGCGGTCAGCACCCACAGCCCGTCGGGCAGGATCGCCACGGTGTGCTCCCAGTGGGCCGCGGCCCTGCCGTCGGCGGTGACGACGGTCCAGCCGTCCTCGAGCTCGCGGGTGGCGGCATCGCCGAGGGTCAGCATCGGCTCGATCGCGAGCGCCATGCCCGGGCGCAGCGCCGGTCCGTGGCCGGGCCGGCCGTAGTTCAGGACGTGCGGCTCCATGTGCATCGAGGTGCCGATGCCGTGGCCGCCGTAGTTCTCGACGATGCCGTAGCGCTCGCCGCCCGGGGCGCGGCGGACCGAGGACTCGACGGCGTGCGAGATGTCGGTGACGTGCCCGCCGATGCGGATCGCCGCGATGCCGTCCCACATCGCCCGGCGGGTGGTCTCCGACAGCGACACGACGTCGGGCGCGACCGCACCGATCTCGACGGTGATCGCGGAGTCGCCGTGCCAGCCGTCGACGATCGCACCGAAGTCGATCGAGATGACGTCGCCCTCGGCGAGCACCTCGGCGGCGCTGGGGATGCCGTGCACGACGCGGTCGTTGACCGAGGCGCAGATGGTCGCCGGGTAGCCGTGGTAGCCCAGGAAGTTCGAGGTGGCGCCGTGGGCCGCCAGCACCGAGCGGGCGACGACGTCGAGCTCCTCGGTGCTCGCGCCCGGCACCGCAGCCTCGCGCATCGCGGCCAGCGCCTCGGCGACGACCAGCCCGGCCTCGCGCATGACGCCGAACTGCTCCGGCGTCTTGATCTGGATCCCGTCGTTGCGGGTGCGGCGTCGCACGGTCGGAGCGTCCCTCAGGACTCGGTGGCCGCCGCGGACGAGGGGTCGGTGGCCGACGACTCGGCGCGGGCTCCGGTGAGCACCTCGATGGCGCGGGCGGTGATCTCCCGGACCGGCCCGTGGGCGTTGATCCGGCGCAGCTGGGAGCGTGACGTGTAGAAGGCGATGAGCGGCTCGGTCTGCTCGGCGTAGACCTCGAGGCGGTGCCGCACGGTCTCGGCGCGGTCGTCGTCGCGCTGGAACAGTTCGCTGCCGCAGCGGTCGCAGATGCCGTCGACCTTCGTGGGGTCGTACTCGACGTGCCAGACGTGGCCGCACTTCTTGCAGACCCGGCGCCCCGACAGCCGGAGCACCACCTCGTCGTGGTCGACCTCGAGCTCGAGCGCGACGTCGAGGGAGACGCCGAGGTCCGACAGCATCGAGTCCAGCTCGTAGGCCTGCGCGACGTTGCGCGGGAAGCCGTCGAGCAGGAACCCCTGTGCGGCGTCCGGTTCGCCGAGGCGGTCGCGGACCATGGCGTTGGTGACCTCGTCGGGCACGAGGTCACCGGCGTCCATGTACTTCTTGGCCAGCAGACCGAGCTCGGTGCCACCGCTCACGTTCGAGCGGAAGATGTCGCCGGTCGAGATCTTGACGATCCCGAACTGCTCGGCGATGAACTCGGCCTGGGTGCCCTTGCCGGCACCGGGCGGGCCCACCAGCACGAGCCGCATCAGCGAAGGAACCCTTCGTAGTTCCGCTGCATCAGTTGACTCTCGATCTGCTTCATGGTGTCGAGCCCGACACCGACCATGATGAGGACCGCCGTGCCGCCGAACGGGAAGTTCTGGTTGTTGCCGCCCGTGAAGCTGAAGAAGAAGTTCGGCAGGACCGCCACGATGCCGAGGTAGAGCGAGCCCGGCAACGTGATTCGCGACAACACGTACTGCAGGTACTCCGCCGTGGGACGGCCCGGCCGGATGCCCGGGATGAACCCGCCGTACTTCTTCATGTCGTCGGCCCGCTCCTCCGGGTTGAAGGTGATGCCGACGTAGAAGTAGGTGAAGAAGATGATCAACGCGAAGTAGATGACGATGTGGACCCAGCTGCCCTGCGGGATGAGGTAGCGGTTCACGAACTTGCCGAACGCGTCGGCCTTCGACCCGCGCAGCTGGTCGATGAGCTGCGGGATGTACAGCAGCGACGACGCGAAGATGACCGGGATGACGCCCGCCTGGTTGACCTTCAGCGGCAGGTAGGTCGACGTCCCCCCGTACTGCCTTCGGCCGATCATGCGTTTGGCGTACTGCACCGGGATCCGCCGCTGCCCCTGTTCGACCAGCACGACGGCCGCGATGATCGCGAGACCCAGGATGATGATGAGGGTGAAGTCGAACCCGCCACCGTTCTGCAGGATGGTCTGACCCTCGGACGGGATGCGCGCGGCGATCGAGGTGAACATCAGGATCGACATGCCGTTGCCGATGCCGCGGTCGGTGATGTTCTCCCCGAGCCACATGATCACGGCGGTGCCGGCGGTCATCGTCAGCACCATCGTCGCGAGGGTGAAGATGTCGTCGGTCTTGTAGAGGATGTCCAGGGTGCAGCCCTGGAACAGCTGACCGGAGCGCGCCAGCGCGACGAAGCCGGTCGACTGCAGGATCGCGAGCCCGACGGTGAGGTAGCGGCTGTACTGGGTCAGCTTCTGCTGCCCGGACTGCCCCTCCTTCTTCAGCGCCTCGAACCGCGGGATCACGACGACGAGCAGCTGGATGATGATGCTCGCGGTGATGTACGGGAGGATGCCGAGCGCGAACACCGACAGGCGCAGCAGCGCACCGCCGGAGAACAGGTTGATCAGGGCGTAGACGTCACGCGAAGCGCCGGACTCGGCCTGGTTCAGGCAGGTCTGGATGTTCGCCGTGTTCGTGTTCGGGGTCGGCATGGTGGCGCCGAACCGGTACAGCACGATGATGGCGAGCGTGAAGAGCAGCTTCTTGCGCAGGTCCGGCGTGCGGAACGCCGCCGCGAAGGCGCTGAGCAACGTGTCCTCCTGGTCGCCCGGTGGTGTCGTGTGACAGCGCACGGGGGCGGATCGGTCGAGAGCCGCGGGGTGGTGCCGGATGCGGCCGCCGACGTGGACGCCCCGGGGTGGGGCGACCGGCTGAGCAGACGGTCGTGCGATGGTGCTGGTGGCGGTGTGACTCTATGCAGTGATGCGGGGGAATGCTAACGCCCCGGTCGGGCAGGGCCGTTCGGCGAGCATGCTCACCGCACCCACCGGACGTGCCACGAGCCGCGGGCCGGCCCGGAAGGGCTGGACCCGCGGCTCGTGACCACGGTGCTGGTGCGGGTCAGGCGGTGGCGGAGACGCTGCCGCCCGCCGCCTCGATCTTTGCCTTCGCGGAGTCCGAGAAGGCGTCGGCGGTGACGGCGAGCTTGACGCCGATCTCGCCGTTGCCGAGGACCTTGACCGGGAAGCCGTTACGGACGGCGCCCGCGGCGATGAGCTCGGCCGGGCCGACCTCGCCGCCCTCGGGGAACAGCTCGCCGAGCTTCGCGACGTTGACGACCTGGAACTCGACCCGGAAGCGGTTCTTGAAGCCCTTGAGCTTCGGGAGCCGCATGTGGATCGGCATCTGGCCGCCCTCGAAGCCCGCGGGGACCTGGTACCGGGCCTTGGTGCCCTTGGTACCGCGGCCCGCGGTCTTGCCCTTGGAGCCCTCACCGCGACCGACACGGGTCTTCGCGGTGTGGGCGCCGGGGGCCGGACGCAGGTGGTGGACCTTGAGAGTCATGGCTTACTCGACCTCCTCGACCGTCACCAGGTGCGGGACGGTCGCGACCATGCCGCGGATCTCCGGGCGGTCTTCCTTCACGACGGTGTCGTGCATCCGCTTGAGCCCCAGCGACCGCAGGGTCTGCTTCTGGTTCTCCTTGTAGCCGATGCCCGACTTGGTCTGGGTGATCTTCAGGCGAGGCATGTGCTCACGCTCCCCGTGCTGCGGCGGCGTTCGCCGCGGCGAGCGCACGCGCCCGCAGCATGCCGGCCGGCGCGACGTCCTCGAGGGGCAGACCCCGGCGGGCCGCGATGGCCTCCGGCTGGGTCAGGCCCTTCAGCGCCGCGACGGTGGCGTGGACGATGTTGATCGGGTTGTCCGAGCCGAGCGACTTGGAGAGGATGTCGCCGATGCCGGCGCACTCCAGGACGGCGCGGACCGGACCGCCGGCGATGACACCGGTACCGGGGCTCGCGGGCTTCAGCAGCACCACTCCGGCGGCCGCCTCACCCTGGACGGGGTGGACGATCGTCGAGCCGATGCGCGGCACGGTGAAGAAGTGCTTCTTGGCCTCCTCGACACCCTTGGCGATCGCCGCGGGCACCTCCTTGGCCTTGCCGTAGCCGACGCCGACGGTGCCGTTGCCGTCACCGACGATGACGAGCGCGGTGAAGCTGAAGCGCCGGCCACCCTTGACGACCTTGGCGACGCGGTTGATCGTCACCAGTCGCTCGATGTACTGGCTCTTCTCGCGGCTGTCGCCCCGGTTGTCGCGGTCACGACCGCCGCCACGACGGTCACCACGACCGCCGTCGCGCTCGTTCGCGGTGCCGCCGCCGGTACCGGACGCGTTGCCGGTCCCGCCGCGCTGGGCGCCGCGCTGGGGGCCTCCGAAGGACGCCATCAGGACTCCACTCCTTGGTTGGAACGCATGCTCAGAACTCCAGTCCCGCGGCGCGGGCCGCGTCGGCGAGCGCCGCGATCCGGCCGGTGTAGGTGGCGCCGCCGCGGTCGAAGACGACCTGGGTGACACCCGCGGCCTTGGCCGCCTCGGCGAGGGCCGTGCCCGTCGCCGTGGCGCGCGCGGTCTTGTCGCCGTCGGTGAGCTTGTAGGTCGACGCCGACGCGAGCGTCGTGCCGGTGCGGTCGTCGATGACCTGCGCGAAGACGTGCCGCGCGGACCGGGTGACGACCAGCCGCGGCCGGGTGGCCGTGCCGACGACGCGCTTGCGCAACCGGAAGTGCCGGCGCGCCTTGCCCGTGCGCCGCGTGGCCGAGATCCCGGCCGAACGCCGTGCCCGCTTGGTGATCGTGTTGGCAGCCATCACTTACCCGTCTTCCCGGCCTTGCGGCGAACGACCTCACCCTGGTAGCGGATGCCCTTGCCCTTGTAGGGGTCCGGACGCCGCAACCGCTTGATGTTGGCCGCGATCTCGCCGACCTGCTGCTTGTCGATGCCCTCGACGACGAACCGCGTGGGCGCCTCGACCCGGAAGGTGATGCCCGCGGGGGCCTTCACCAGGACCGGGTGGCTGTACCCGAGCGCGAACTCGAGGTCGGAGCCCTTCGCCTGCACGCGGTAACCGGTGCCGACGATCTCCATGGTCTTGCTGTAGCCCGTGGTGACACCCAGGACCATGTTGTTGACGAGCGAGCGCGACAGGCCGTGCAGCGCCTTGTTCTCGCGCTCGTCGTCCGGGCGGACGACCTGCAACGTGCCGTCGTCGGCCTTGCTGATGGTGATGGGCTCCTTGAGGGTGAGCGACAGCTCGCCCTTCGGGCCCTTCACGGTGACGTCCTGACCCGTGAGGGTGACGTCGACCCCGCTGGGGACCGGAACCGGCAACTTCCCGATGCGACTCATGGCTGTACCCCCGTCACCAGACGTAGGCGAGGACTTCCCCGCCCACTCGCTGCTTGGCGGCCTGCCGGTCGGTCACGAGACCGGACGAGGTCGAGATGATGGCGACACCCAGGCCACCGAGGACTCGGGGCAGGGAGGTCGACTTGGCGTAGACCCGCAGGCCTGGCTTGGACACGCGACGGATGCCGGCGATGCTGCGCTCACGGTTCGGGCCGTACTTGAGGTCCAGCGTGAGCACGCGGCCCACCTGGCCCTCGGGCGCATCGGCGACCTTGAAGCCGGCGATGTAGCCCTCCTGCTTGAGGATCTCGGCCACGTGCGCCTTCAGCTTGCTGTGGGGCATCGAGACGTCGTCGTGGTACGCCGAGTTCGCGTTGCGCAGTCGCGTCAACATGTCGGCGATCGGGTCGGTCATCATGGGCGATCGGTTCACTTCCTCGGGGCGGTTCCCCTCGCGGGGCCTACCTCGATCGGGTGGAGCGGCCCACCTCGACGGAGTTGCCGGGTGGGGTCGTGCGGGCCTGGTTGCCGGTGGTTCCGGAGAGCCGGTCTACCAGGAGGACTTGGTGACGCCGGGCAGCTCGCCCGCGTGCGCCATCTCGCGCAGGCAGATCCGGCACAGGCCGAACTTCTTGTAGACGGCGTGCGGCCGGCCGCAGCGCTGGCAGCGGGTGTAGCCGCGCACCGCGAACTTCGGCTTCTTGTTGGCCTTGTTGACCAGGGCCTTCTTGGCCATTGTCAGTTCTCCTTGAACGGGAAGCCGAGCGCCCGCAGCAGCGCGCGTCCCTGCTCGTCGGTGGTGGCGGACGTGACGACGGTGATGTCCATGCCGCGCTGGCGGTCGATGGCGTCGACGTCGATCTCGGCGAACATCGACTGCTCGTTGAGGCCGAACGTGTAGTTCCCGCTGCCGTCGAACTGGGTGGCCGACAGGCCACGGAAGTCACGGATGCGGGGCAGCGCGACCGACAGCAGCCGGTCGAGGAACTCCCACATCCGGTCGCCGCGCAGGGTGACCTTGGCGCCGATCGGCATGCCCTCGCGCAGCTTGAACTGCGCGATGGAGGTCTTCGCCTTGGTGACGATCGGCTTCTGGCCGGTGATCGCGGTGAGGTCGCGGACCGCACCGTCGATGAGCTTGCCGTCGCGGGCCGCCGCGCCGACGCCCATGTTGACGACGATCTTCGACAGCGTCGGGATCTGCATCGGGTTCACGAGCGAGAACTCGGTCTGCAGCGCCGGCGCGATCTCCGCGCGGTACCGCGCCTTGAGGCGCGGGCCCTCGGTGGTGGGCGCGCTCATCAGAGGTCCTTCCCGGTGCTCTTCGCGACGCGGACGCGGCGCTTCTTGCCGCCGTCCACCTCGTCCTCGGTCTGCCGGCGGTAGCCGACCCGGGTGGGCTGGCCACCGTCGTCGAGGACCATGACGTTGCTGACGTGGATCGGGGCCTCGGTGTGCTCGATGCCGCCGGTCTTGGCACCGCGGGCGGTCTGGCTGACCCGCGTGTGCTTGGTGACCCGGTTGATCCCCTCGACCAGGACGCGGTCGGACTCGGGGTAGGCCGCGATGACCGTGCCCTTCGTGCCCTTGTCCTTGCCGGCGATGACGACGATCTCGTCGCCCTTCTTGACCTTCATGACTGTGCTCCCTGGTTCTTCGCGCGAGCGCTCATCACGTGTGACCGCTCCGCTCCTCGCTCGTTCCTCGCTGCGATGCTCACGGTCACAGCACCTCCGGTGCGAGCGAGATGATCCGCATGTAGCGCTTGTCGCGCAGCTCGCGGCCGACGGGGCCGAAGATGCGCGTGCCGCGGGGCTCGCCGTCGTTCTTGATCAGGACAGCCGCGTTCTCGTCGAAGCGGATGTAGGAACCGTCAGCGCGTCGACGCTCCTTGACGGTGCGGACGATGACCGCCTTGACGACGTCGCCCTTCTTGACGCCCGCGCCGGGCAGCGCGTCCTTCACCGTCGCGACGATGACGTCACCGATGCCGGCGTACCGACGGCCGGAGCCGCCCATGACCCGGATGCACAAGATCTCCTTGGCACCGGTGTTGTCGGCGACGCGCAGTCGCGACTCCTGCTGGATCACTGCCTTCTCCTACTTCTTCTGCGTGCGTTTCGACTGCTGACCGACCACCGGGAGGACCCCGACGGTTCGGGTCAGCGGGCCTTCTCGACGACGCGCACGACGCGCCAGCGCTTGCTGGCCGAGGTCGGACGGGTCTCCATGAGCAGGACGCGGTCGCCCACGCCACACTCGTTCGCCTCGTCGTGCGCGTGGAGCTTGTTCGTGCGGCGCAGGACCTTGGCGTACCGGGGGTGCTTCACGCGGTCCTCGACGGCGACGACGACGGTCTTGTCCATCTTGTCGCTGACGACCAGGCCCTCGCGGGTCTTGCGGTGCGAACCGCGGTCGCCGTCGGCCTTGGCCGCGGTGGCTTCGTGGGTCTCGATCGATTCGGTCATGCGGTCTCTCCATCAGGGGCGACGGACAGGCCGAGCTCGCGCTCGCGCAGGATCGTGTAGATCCGGGCGATGTCGTGCTTGACCGTGCGGAGTCGCCGGTTGTTGTCGAGCTGCCCGGTGGCCATCTGGAAGCGCAGGTTGAACAGCTCTTCCTTCGCCTCGCGCAGTCGGGTGTCCAGTTCGTCGGCGTGGAGTTCACGCAGCTCGTCGACAGTGGTCGTGGCCATCACTCCCCCACCTCCCGGGTGACGATGCGGCACTTCATCGGGAGCTTGTGGATGGCGCGCGTGAGTGCCACTCGCGCGACCTGCTCGTTCGGGAACGACAGCTCGAACAGCACGCGTCCGGGCTTGATGTTGGCGATCCACCACTCCGGCGAACCCTTGCCGGAACCCATGCGGGTCTCGGCGGGCTTCTTGGTCAGCGGCCGGTCCGGGTAGACGTTGATCCAGACCTTGCCGCCACGACGGATGTGCCGGTTGATGGCGATACGGGCCGACTCGATCTGCCGGTTGGTGAGGTAGGCGGGCTCGAGAGCCTGGATGCCGTACTCACCGAACGACACGGTCGTGCCGCCCGAGGCCATCCCACGGCGCGTGGGGTGGTGCTGCTTGCGGTGCTTGACCCGGCGAGGGATCAACATGACTCAGCTCTCCCCATTCTCGGTCGGCGCGGCCTCGGTGCTGCCGGCTGCTTCCGCGGCCGCGACACCAGACTCGCCGGCTTCGGCGGCCACCGTGGTGTCGAGCGGCGCGCCCTCGGTGCTGACGACGTCGGCCGGCGCGTCGCTGCCCTCGCGGGCGGCGACCTTCAACTCCTCCGCGGCGATCGCGGTCGCGGCGGCGGCCTCGACGGCCGCGGCCTCGATGCCCTGCGCGGGCGCGGCCGCACCGGCGCGCGCTGTGTCTGGGTGCTGAGCATAGCGAAGGCGGGC
>CAXUNA010000112.1:0-9406 GCA_964252095.1 uncultured Jatrophihabitans sp.
CCCCCGCACCCACCAGCCCCGCACCGACCGCGGCGGGTGAGACCTCCGCCACCGCTCGCTCGGGGGTCGGGCCCACCCCGGCGTCGTCCGCGGCCTCGGCGAGCGCGAGCACCGGCGAGGTGCCCGCCTCCCGCGGGAAGGTGGCGGTCCACGCGGCGCAGAACAGCAGGAACCGTGAGACCAGGTTGATGAAGATCAACACGCCGACCACGCTGCCGAAGCCCACCACGGCCGGGTTGGTCGACAGCGACGCCAGGTAGTACGACGCCGCGATCTTGAGGATCTCGAAGCCGATCGCGGCGAGCAGCGACCCGCGCATCGCCGACGCCCGGGTGACCTCGACCCGCGGGATGCGCATGAGCACCACCGTGAACGCCGCCGTGTCCCAGGCGACGGCGAGCAGCAGCCCGACGACCAGCGCGAGGGCCGAGGCCCAGGTGGCGTCGTCGAGACCGATCGGCTTCAGGATCAACCCGGTGAGCGTCGTCCCGAGCGTGGTGATCGTGAACGAGACGCCCATCGTGATGCCGAGGATCGCGAGGACGACGAGGTCGCTGCCCTTGGTGACGAAGAAGTTGCGGCTGCTCGGGCGACGGCCCCACACCGACTCCATCGCCGAGCGGATGTTGTCGACCCAGCTGGTGCCGGTGAGCGCGAGTGTCACGAGGCCGACCACCCCGACCGAGCCGCGGTTGTCGATCACCTTGTTGAGTTCGTCGCTGGTGACGATCCCGCCCGGGATGTTCTCTGTGATGGCGTTGATGACGTCGTTGCGGAGGTCGTCGTTGCCGACCAGCACGAAACCGAGCACCGACACCGCGAGGATGAGGATCGGGAAGATCGACAGGAAGCTGAAGAACGTCACGGCGGCCGCCTGGTGGTCGCCCTGGTTGAACTTGTACTGCCCGTACGCCCGGACGACGTGGTCGAGCCACGCGTAGCGCAGGCGCAGTTCCCGGAACCGCTGCTTCAGCTTGTCCACGGCAGCGTGGTACCCACCCGGGGGCCCGACGGACTGATCGCCTCAGGCGGGGCCGGTGAGCTCGAACTCGGCGAGCTTGTGCCAGTCGCCCGCCTCGCCGCGCTCGAACAACTGGAAGCTCGAGACCGGGAACCGGGCCGCGAACCCGGCGAGGGCGTCGTAGGCGCGGTCCAGGTCGGCGTCGGACACGCCGTGGGCGACGGTGACGTGCGGGTGGTACGGGAAGTCGAGGTCGCGCTCCACCGGTCCGCCCCGGATCCGGCGTTCGAGCAGCTCGCAGGAACCGAGGCCCGACGCGACCTGCACGAACACCACCGGGGAGATCGGGCGGAACGTGCCGGTGCCCGACAGGTGCATGACGAACGGGGCCGATGCGGCGGCCGCGGCGGCGAGGTGGTCGACCACCGCGTCCAGCCGGTCGCGGACGAGGACGGTGGGCGGGACGAGCGTGACGTGCGGCCAGACCAGCTCGGCCTGCGGATCCCCGACCTGCCGCCGCCACCACGACAGCACCGAGGCGTGCGGCTCCGGGACGCCGATGACGACGCCGATCACGGTCTGGTCGGTCCCGGCCAGGGGCACGCTCACCGTCGGCGCGTGCGTCGTCACGGGGAGCGATCCTGCCAGCAGCTCACCGCGCAGGTGTGCCCGCGTCCGGGGGTCCTCACGCCGATGATCGAGTGTGTTGGATTTCGTTGGAACGACGTGCGGTGCGAAGATGACGGCCATGCGGCTGTTGATCGTCGGTGGAGCGGGTTACATCGGGAGCGTCGTGGGCGCGCAGTGCCTCGCCGCGGGGCACGAGGTGGTCGTCCTCGACGACCTCTCGACGGGCCACCGTGACGCCGTCGCGCCGGAGGCGCAGCTGGTCGAGGCACCCGTCACCGAGGCGTCCCGGGTGCTGGCCGACCTCGCACGGCCCGGCCAGCCACCGGTCGACGCCGTCCTGCACTTCGCGGCGAAGTCGCTGGTCGGCGAGTCCACCGAACACCCCGACCGGTACTTCCACACCAACGTCGAGGGCACCCTGGCGCTGCTCGACGCGATGCGCACCCACGGCGTCGGCACCATCGTGTTCTCCTCCACCGCCGCGACCTACGGCGAACCGGAGTCGGTCCCGATCCTCGAGAGCTCCCCCACCGCACCGACCAACCCGTACGGCGCCAGCAAGCTCGCGGTCGACCTCGCGCTCGCCAGCTACGCGCCGGCGTTCGGCCTGGCCGCGGTGAGCCTGCGCTACTTCAACGTCGCGGGCGCCCTCGAGCAGGACGGCCACCGGTTCGGCGAGCGGCACAC
Organism: uncultured Jatrophihabitans sp.; assembly: GCA_964252095.1. Lineage (GTDB taxonomy): Bacteria > Actinomycetota > Actinomycetes > Mycobacteriales > Jatrophihabitantaceae > CAXUNA01. The sequence goes on from CAXUNA010000112.1 coordinate 2,279, forward strand.
CACCGAGACCCACCTCATCCCGATCGCCCTGCAGGTCGCGGCCGGCACCCGCGAGAGCCTCGCCGTCTACGGCCGCGACTACCCGACCGCCGACGGCACCTGCGTGCGCGACTACATCCACGTCGTCGACCTCGGCCTCGCCCACCTCGCCGCGCTCGGGGCCGCGGTGCCCGGCCGGCACCAGGTCGTCAACCTCGGGTCGGGCTCCGGCAACTCCGTGCTGGAGGTCGTCGAGGCCGTCCGGGCCGTGACCGGCCACCCGGTGCCGACCGTCGACCACGAGCGGCGCGGCGGCGACCCCGCCGTGCTGGTCGCCTCGAACGCCAAGGCGGCGGAGGTGCTCGGCTGGCGCCCCGGGCGCGACCTCACCGCGATGGTCTCCGACGCGTGGGCGTTCGCCCAGGCGACCTCGTGAGCCGCGCGACCTGGTTCGCGCCCGGCCGCGTCAACCTCATCGGCGAACACACCGACTACAACGACGGTCTGTGCCTGCCGTTCGCGATCCCGCAGGGCTGCACCGCCACCGTGGAAACCGTTGCAGAGGGCAACACCGTCGTCCTCGACTCGGCGCAGGAGGACGGCACCGTCGAGGTGTCGACGGCCGACGTCGACCCGGACCACGCCGAGGGCTGGACCGCCTATCCGCTCGGGGTTCTCTGGTCGTTGCGCGAGCAGGGTCACCTGCCCGAGCTGCCCGCCCTGCGCATCCACGTCGACGGCGACGTGCCGGCGGGCGCGGGCCTGTCGTCGTCGGCGGCGCTGGAGTGCAGCGTGGCCGCGGCGGTCTCGGACGTGCTCGGTCTGGGCCTGTCGCGTGCCGAGCTGCTGGTGGTCGCGCGGCAGGCCGAGAACGACTACGTCGGGCTGCCGAACGGCGGCCTGGACCAGATGGCGTCGCTGCTGTGCGAGTCGGGTTCGGCGCTGCTGGCCGACTTCTCCGACCTGTCCACGCGGCAGGTCCCGCTCGACGTCGCGGCGGCGGGCGCGGCGGTGCTCGTCGTCGACACCCGGGCACCGCACCAGCTCACCGACGGCGCGTACGCGAACCGCCGCGCGACCTGCGACGCCGCCGCCCGCGAACTCGGCCTCGGGTCGTTGCGCGAGGTGGACCCGGCGACGCTCGACGAGACGCTGTCGCAGCTCGAGGACGACGACCAACGCCGCGCGGTGCGCCACGTCGTCACCGAGAACCAGCGGGTGCGCGACACCGTCGCCCGGCTCGACCGCGGCGACCTGTGGGGCATCGGCGAGCTGCTCACCGCCTCCCACGTGTCGCTGCGTGACGACTTCCGGGTGACGGTGCCCGAGCTCGACATCGCGCAGGAGGCGCTGCTCGACGCCGGCGCCGCGGGGGCCCGGATGACCGGGGGCGGGTTCGGTGGCTGCGTCATCGCGCTGCTGCCCGCGAACCAGACCGCGGCCGCAGCCGGCGTGGTCGCCGACGCGTTCGCGGACCAGGGTTTCCGCGCGCCGTCGTGGTTCGTGGCGACGCCCGGTCCGGGCGCGCACGCCGTCGGCTGAGCCGTTCCGCACCCGGCCGGCTCACAGCCGGCTCACGGTCGACGCGTGCCGGAACGGGTCGGTGTACCGCAGATGTCCGGCTGTCGACCCCGACGTGCCGCAATCGTTACCGGCCGAAGTCCACCGAAGCCTTGACTCCGGACGTTCGAACCTGCTGAATAATGCTCGGTTCTGTCGGATAGCGACCCAGGTCACCTGGTCTGGGACGAGAGAAAGCGGGCAACGATGACCACTGACCTCCCCACCGGCCTGTCGCGCCGGACGATGCTGAAGGGTGCCGCGGCCGGATTCGCCGGGATCGGCGCCGTCCCGCTCCTCGCGGCCTGCACCGGCGCCTCGAGCGGCGGCAGCAGCGGCGCGAGCGGTGACGGCAAGGGCGGCAAGACCAGTTTCGGGTCGAGCGCGTCCGACCCGAAGCCGAAGGCGGGCATCGCCGCGATGGTGTCGGGCTACCAGAAGGACTCCGGGAGCACCGTCTCGATCAACACGGTGAGCCACAACGACTTCCAGGAGAACATCAACAACTACCTCACCGGCAGCCCGGACGACGGCTTCACCTGGTTCGCGGGCTACCGCATGCGGTACTACGCCGCCAAGGGCCTCGTCGCGCCGCTGGACGACGTGTGGGACAGCTTCGGCAGCAACTTCAGCGACGGCATCAAGCAGGCCTCGACCGCGGACGACGGCAAGAAGTACTTCGTGCCGAACTACAACTACCCGTGGGCGGTCTTCTACAAGAAGTCGGTCTGGGCCGCCAAGGGCTACGAGGCCCCGACGACCTTCGACCAGTTCGTCGCGCTCTGCACCCAGATGAAGGCCGACGGCCTCACCCCCATCGCGTTCGGTGACAGCGACGGCTGGCCCGCCATGGGCACGTTCGACTACCTGAACCTGCGCACCAACGGCTACCAGTTCCACGTCGACCTCATGGCGCACAAGGAGAGCTGGGCCTCGGACAAGGTCACGGCCGTCTTCGACAACTGGAAGCGGATCCTGCCCTTCCACGACACCGGCGCGCTCGGCCGCACCTGGCAGGACGCGGCCCTCACGGTCGTGCAGAAGAAGGCCGGCATGTACGTGCTCGGTTCGTTCGTGGCGCAGCAGTTCGACACCCAGGACGACTACGACTTCTTCCTGTTCCCCGAGATCGACTCGCAGTGGGGCCAGGACACCGTCGAGGCGCCGATCGACGGCTTCATGCTGAGCAAGAAGGGCGGCGACAACGCCACCGCCCAGGCGCTCATGAAGTACCTCGGCACCGCGGCGGCCGAGACGCTCTACGCGGCCCAGGACCCGAGCAACGTCGCCACCAACAGCCAGGTCTCGACCTCGACCTACTCGGCGCTGCAGAAGAAGTCGGCGCAGGTCATCTCGCAGGCCAAGAACATCACGCAGTTCCTCGACCGCGACTCGCTGCCGGCCTTCGCCAGCAACGTCATGATCCCGGCGCTGCAGAAGTTCTACAGCACCGGCACCTTCGACACCACGGGCGTGGAGTCGCAGGCCAAGCAGCTGTTCGCGTCCGAGTGAGCCGCCGGAGCCGACCGTGACCGCCACCGAGAACTCTCCCCGGACGAGCCCGCAGGACACCGCTGCGGAGCCCGTCTGGAAGAGCGCGCGGGACCGCAAGGTCCACCGCCTGTCCAAGCCCGACGTCGTCGTGCTGTCGTTGATGGTCGGGATCCCGACCCTCATCGAACTGCTGCTCGTGTGGCTCCCCGCGGTCGGCTCCATCGGCCTGTCGTTCACCAAGTGGGACGGCATCGACCTGTCCGGCATCCGTAGTGCGGGCTGGGCCAACTACAACTACGTCGTCAACGACTACCCGCAGTTCTGGCCGGCGGTCTGGCACAACGTGCTGTGGCTGGCGTTCCTGTCGCTCATCGCGACGCCGCTCGGCCTGCTGCTCGCGATCCTGCTGGACCAGAAGATCAAGGGCAGCCGGATCTACCAGACGATCTTCTTCATCCCGGTCATGCTCTCGCTGTCGCTCGTCGCGATCATCTGGCAGCTCATGTACGCCCGGGAGAACGGCCTGATCAACAACGTCCTGGGCATCGCCGACGGGCCGCACGCGATCGACTGGATCGGCGACACCCACATCAACATCTGGGCCGCGCTCATCGCCGCGACCTGGAAGCACGCGGGCTACATCATGATCCTGTACCTGGCGGGGTTGAAGGGCGTCGACCCGTCGCTGCGCGAGGCGGCGGCGATCGACGGCGCCACCGCGACCCAGACGTTCTTCCGGGTCGTGTTCCCGGCGATGCGGCCGATCAACATCGTGGTCGTGGTCGTGACGATCATCGAGGCGTTGCGCGCGTTCGACCTCGTCTACGTGCTGAACGGCGGCCGCAACGGCCTGGAACTGCTCTCGGTGCTGGTCATCCAGAACCTCAAGGGTGAGGGGCTCGACATCGGCGTGGGATCCGCGATCGCGGTGATCCTGCTGGTCGTCTCGCTGGTCCCGATCACCGCGTACCTCACGCGGGTCTTCGGCAAGGAGAAGGTGTGATGACGTCCGCGATCGACAAGGCCGAGAGCAGTGCCCTGGGCGGTCCGGCGTCCACCCCGGTCGGCAAGAAGGGCAAGAGCCGTGAGGGCGGTCCGCGGCAGCGGTTCGGTGCGGTCTACGTCTTCCTGACCGTCATGGCCGTGATGTGGCTGATCCCGCTGGGCTGGGCGATCTACACGTCGCTGCGCAGCTCGAACGTCACGAAGTCGAAGGGGTACTTCAGCACCGGCGGCTACACGTTCTCCAACTACTCGCAGGCGTGGACGCAGGGCACGCTCGGCAAGTACTTCCTCAACTCGGCGTACATCACCATCCCGGCCGTCATCGTGACGCTGCTGCTGGCCTCGCTGATGGCGTTCGCCGTCTCGCGGTTCAGCTGGCGGTTCAACATCACGCTGCTGATCATGTTCACGGCCGGCAACCTGCTGCCGCCGCAGGTGCTCGCCACCCCGTTGTTCCAGCTGTTCAAGCACATCTCGCTGCCGTACTCGGTCAGCGACTCCGGTTCGCTGCTCAACACGTACTACAGCGTCATCATCGTCAACGTCGCGTTCCAGCTCGGCTTCTGCACGTTCGTCATGAGCAACTACATGCGGGCGCTGCCGATCGAGCTGACCGAGGCCGCGATGGTCGACGGCGCCAGCGTGTGGCGGCAGTACTGGAGCATCGTGATGCCGCTGTGCCGGCCCGCGATCGCCGCGCTCGCGACGCTCGAGGTGATCTTCATCTACAACGACTTCTTCTGGGCGTTGCTGTTCGTGCAGACCGGCGACCGGTTGCCGATCACGACGGGCATCAACAACCTCAAGGGTCAGTACCTCACCGACTACGGCGTCGTCGCCGCCGGCGCGGTCATCACCGTCATCCCGACCCTGGTGATCTACGCCGCCCTGCAGCGCCAGTTCGTCGCGGGCCTCACCCTCGGCGCCAACAAGGGCTGACGCGCTCTCCCCCGAGTTGATCAAGACGTTTCTGTCGCGGAAACCGCCCCCGCAACGACGAAAACGTCTTGATCAACTTCTCTGTGTGTGACCCGAAGGAGATCCGTGCTCCACAGCTTCGCCCCGTCCGAGGGCGCTGCGCCCGCCCGTGCCCGGTTGCGTTCCGACGCGCCGACCCTCTCCCTCGACGGCACCTGGCGCTTCCGCCTGTCCCCCACCGCGGACGCACCGCTCGACTTCGTCGACGACTCCCCGGCGGTCGAGGGCTGGGACGACATCACCGTCCCCGGCCACTGGCAGTTCCAGGGCGCCGACGCCCTGACGCCCGACGCGGCGTGGGGCCGGCCCGCGTACACCAACGTGCGGTACCCGTTCCCCGTCGATCCCCCGTTCGTGCCGGACGCGAACCCCACCGGCGACCACGTCCTCGAGTTCGAGCTGCCCGCCTCCTGGCCGGCCGGTGAGGCGTTGCTGCGGTTCGACGGCGTCGACTCGCACGCGCGGGTCTGGGTGAACGGCACCGAGGTCGGCTGGTCGACCGGCTCGCGACTGCAGACGGAGTTCGCCGTCGGGACGCTGCTGCGGCCGGGTCGCAACGTGCTGGCCGTCCGGGTGCACCAGTGGTCGGCCGCGAGCTACCTCGAGGACCAGGACATGTGGTGGGTGAGCGGGATCTTCCGTTCGGTCACGCTGCTCTCGCGTCCCGCGGGTGGCATCGACGACGTCTTCGTCCACGCCTCGGCCGCCGGCGAACTCACCGTGGACACGACGCCGGGCGCCCGCCTCTCGGTGCCCGAACTCGGGCTGGTCGACGCCGACGCCGCCGGGACCTACCACCTCGACGTCGAGCCCTGGACGGCCGAGACGCCACGGCTCTACGACGCCACGGTCGCGACCCCCACCGAGACGGTGTCGTTGCGCATCGGCTTCCGCACCGTCACCACCGACGACGGCGTGTTCCGCGTCAACGGCGCGCCTGTGACGTTCCGCGGGGTCAACCGGCACGAGTGGGACCCCGCGCACGGCCGCGCGGTGCCCGCCGACGTGATGCTCGAGGACGTCCGGCTGATGAAGCGCCTCGGCGTCAACGCCGTCCGGACCTCGCACTACCCGCCACACCCGGACTTCCTCGACCTCTGCGACGAGCACGGGCTCTACGTCGTCCTCGAGTGCGACTACGAGACGCACGGCTTCATCTTCGCCGACTGGCGCGGCAACCCCAGCGACGACCCGCGCTGGCGCGAGGCCCTGCTCGACCGGATGCACCGCACGCTCGAGCGGGACAAGAACCACGCCTCGGTGGTCATGTGGTCGCTGGGCAACGAGGCCGGCGTGGGGCAGAACCTCCACGCCATGGCGGACCTCGTGCACGCCCGCGACTCCTCGCGGCCGGTGCACTACGAGGGCGACTGGGATTCGACGTACGTCGACGTCTACAGCCGGATGTACGCCACGCCCGACGAGGTCAACGCGATCGGCCAGGGCCTGGAGCCGGTCACCACGGACCCGACGGTCGACGCCCACCGGCGCGGCGTGCCGTTCGTGCTGTGCGAGTACGTGCACGCCATGGGCAACGGTCCGGGCGGCGTGGTCGAGTACCAGCGGCTCATCGACGGCTACCCCCGCAACGCCGGCGGGTTCGTGTGGGAGTGGATCGACCAGGCCATCGAGGCACCCCTCCCGTCCGGGGGCACCTACTGGGCCTACGGCGGCGACATGGGCGAACCGCTGCACGACGGCGACTTCATCTGTGACGGGCTGGTCTTCCCCGACCGCACGCCCTCACCCGGCGCGCTGGAGTTCGCCGCCGCCGCCGGCCCGCTGCGGATCGACGTGCAGGGTGCCACGGTCAGCGTGTTCAACCGCCGCGACCACGTCGGCCTCGACGACCTGCGGTTCGAGGTCGTCGTCGGACTCGGCGGTGACGCCTACGAGCTCGACCTGCCGCCGGTGCTCCCCCACGCGACGCTGACGCAGACGATCCCCGATGTCGGCCCCGACGACGTCGTCACCGTGCGGGCGTTGACCCGCGAGGCGACCGCGCTGGTCCCCGCCGGCCACGAGGTCGCGTTCGGGCAGAGCGCACCGTCGCCCGCCAACACGTCGATCGTGGTCGACCCGCCCGCCCCGCTTTCCGCCCCGCCCGCCGAG